>NZ_JBIUTD010000002.1:364361-521774 GCF_044741705.1 Kitasatospora sp. NPDC088134
GCGGGGCGGGGGGGCCCCCCCCGGGGGGGGGGGGGGCCGCCCGGGGGGGGGCCCCCGGGGGGGCGCCCCCGCCCCCCCCCCCCCCCCGCCCCGCCCCCCCGCGCCCCCCCCGGCCCCCGCGGCTCCGGTGCGTTCCCAGCCGTTTCCCGGTGTTCTCCCAGAGTGAACGCGGGCCGGGGAACAATCCCCGCGCGCCGAACCTTAGTCAGGTCAACTCAACTTCACTGACTGGGGAGAGATCATGGCATCGACGTCCGTTCCGCTCACTCTGCCGGTGCTCCCGCTCGACGACGAGGTGGTGCTCCCCGGCATGGTGGTGCCGCTGGAGCTCTCCGACCCCGAGGTGCGGGCCGCCGTGGAGGCGGCCCGGGCGGGCAGCGGCGGCGGCAAGCCGCAGGTGCTGCTGGTGCCCCGGCTGGACGGCTCCTACGCGGCGGTCGGCGCGCTGGCGACGGTCGAGCAGGTCGGCCGGCTGGCCGACGGCGACCCGGCGGCGCTGGTCCGGGCCGTCCGACGGGTCCGGATCGGGGCCGGGACGACCGGCCCCGGCGCGGCGCTCTGGGTGGAGACCACGCCGTTCAAGGAGTCCGACCAGGGCCTGCCGGTGGCCGGCCGGGCCGCCGAGCTGGTCAAGGAGTACAAGGCGCTCTCCACCAAGTGGCTGCGCCGGCGCGGGGCCTGGCAGATCGTCGACCGGGTGGCCGCGATCGAGGACATCGGCGAGCTGGCCGACAACATCGGCTACGCGCCGTTCGCCACCGCCGAGCAGAAGCTCAAGGTGCTGCTGGAGGCCGACCGCCCGGCCCGGCTGGAGTACGCGCTCGGCCTGCTCCGCGACCACCTCGCCGAGGAGGAGGTCAACGACACCATCCGCAAGGACGTCGAGGAGGGCGTGGCCAAGCAGCAGAAGGAGTTCCTGCTGCGCCGCCAGCTGGAGGCCGTCCGCAAGGAGCTGGCCGAGCTGAACGGCGAGACGGGCACCGAGGAGGAGGACTACCGGGCGCGGGTGGAGGCCGCCGCGCTGCCGGAGAAGGTGCGCGAGGCGGCGCTCAAGGAGGTCGACAAGCTGGAGCGGTCCAGCGACCAGTCGCCCGAGGGCTCCTGGATCCGCACCTGGCTGGACACCGTCCTCGAACTGCCGTGGAACGAGCGCTCCGAGGACGCGTACGACATCGCCGCCGCCCGCGCCGTGCTGGACGCCGACCACACCGGGCTGGCGGACGTGAAGGACCGGATCGTCGAGTACCTGGCGGTGCGCAAGCGCCGGGCCGAGCAGGGGCTCGGGCAGATCGGCGGCCGGCGAGGGGGAGCGGTGCTGGCGCTGGTCGGGCCGCCCGGGGTGGGCAAGACCTCGCTGGGCGAGTCGGTGGCGAAGGCGATGGGCCGGTCCTTCGTCCGGGTCGCGCTGGGCGGCGTCCGGGACGAGGCGGAGATCCGCGGCCACCGGCGGACGTACGTCGGCTCGATCCCGGGCCGGATCGTCCGCGCGATCAAGGAGGCCGGGACGATGAACCCGGTGGTGCTGCTGGACGAGATCGACAAGGTCGGCTCGGACTACCGGGGCGACCCGGCGGCGGCGCTGCTGGAGGTGCTGGACCCGGCACAGAACCACACCTTCCGGGACCACTACCTGGAGGTCGAGCTCGACCTGTCCGACGTGGTCTTCCTGGCCACCGCCAACGTGCTGGAGTCGATTCCCGGCCCGCTGCTGGACCGGATGGACCTGGTCCGGCTGGACGGCTACACCGAGGACGAGAAGGTCGCCATCGCCCGCGACCACCTGCTGCCCCGGCAGCGCTCCCGGGCCGGGCTGACCGAGCGGGACCTCACGGTGGACGAGGCGGCACTGCGCAAGCTGGCCGCCGAGTACACCCGGGAGGCCGGGGTCCGGACGCTGGAGCGGTCGATCGAGCGCATCCTGCGCAAGGTCGCCGCGCAGACCGAGCTGGGCGAGCGCGAGCTGCCCGCCACCGTCGGCGCCGAGGACCTGCGGGCGCTGCTCGGGCGGCCGCACCACGTGCCGGAGTCCGCGCAGGAGCCGGCGGTGCGGCGCACCGCGGTCCCGGGCGTGGCGACGGCGCTGGCGGCGACCGGGGCCGGCGGCGACGTCCTCTACATCGAGGCCTCGCTGGCGGACGCCGAGACCGGCTCGACCGGGCTGACGCTGACCGGGCAGCTGGGCGACGTGATGAAGGAGTCGGCGCACATCGCGCTCTCCTACCTGCGCTCGCACGGCGCCGAGCTGGAGCTGCCGGTGACCGGCCTGCGCGAGCGGGGCATCCACCTGCACGTGCCGGCCGGCGCGGTGCCGAAGGACGGCCCGAGCGCGGGCATCACGATGACCACGGCGCTCGCCTCGCTGCTGTCCGGCCGCCAGGTGCGGGCCGAGGTGGCGATGACGGGTGAGGTTTCTCTCACCGGCCGGGTGCTGCCGATCGGCGGCGTGAAGCAGAAGCTGCTGGCCGCCGACCGGGCCGGGATCACCACCGTGATCCTGCCGAGCCGCAACGAGCCGGACCTCGACGACCTGCCCGCCGAGGTGCTGGGACGCCTGACGGTGCACCTGGTGTCGGACGTCCGCGAGGTGCTGCGGCTGGCCCTGGAACCGGCCGAGGTGCTGGTCGCGGCGGCCTGACCGGCGGATACCGAGCGAGGGGCCCCGGAGCGTTCGCGCTCCGAGGCCCCTGGTGGTTGCCGATCCGGGGACATGGGACACTTCCCGCATGCCGTCCCCTACACAGCGCGCGCTGGCCGTGGTCCCGGAGCGCTACCGCCCGTTCCTGGTCAAGCACCGCAAGCTGGTCAAGTTCCTCGTGGTCGGAGGAACGTGCTTCATCCTGACCATGCTGATCAACTTCGCTCTCAAGCTGACCGTCCTGCAGAGCAAGCCCGTGGTGGCGCTCACCATCGCCACGGTGGTCACCACGGTCGTCTCGTACGTGCTCAACCGCCAGTGGTCGTTCCGCGCGGCCGGCCGCAAGCGGGAGGCCGCGGGCTTCTTCGTGGTCAGCGCCCTGGCGATCGGCGTGAACGACCTCCCGCTGGTGGCCTCCCGGTACCTGTTCGACCTCCGCGAGCCGGATGTCACGCACTTCGCCCAGGAGGTCGCGGACTTCTTCAGCGGCATGATCATCGGCACTCTGCTGGCGATGGCCTTCCGCTTCTGGGCGATGAACCGCTTCGTGTTCACCCAGTTCTCCGACCGGGTGGCCGGTGAGCAGCGGGACCAGGAGCCGGGGCTGGAGCCCGAGCGGGTCTGACCCCCCGCCCCCGGTCCGCGCCTCACCGCTCAGCCGTCACGTCCCGGAGGGGACGGGGCGGCCGAGTCGCGTTTTCCGGGCCACCGCGGCGAAGGTGACCGCGACGCCGATCACCGACCAGACCAGCAGGACCAGGATCGGGCCCAGCAGGTGGGTGGAGCCCAGGTAGGCGATCGAGCGGGCGGCCGAGGTGCCCGCGCCGTTCGGGATCCACTCGCCGATCGCCCGCCAGAACGCGGGCAGCATCGGCGCCGGGTAGACGCCGCCCGCGCTGGGGTTGCCCAGCACCACGAAGACCAGCACCGCCAGGCCGATGCCGACCACGCCGAACAGGCACTGCATCGCCATCGTGACGGCGCCGACCGAGAACACCACCAGCGCGCCGATGCCGGTGAGGGCGGCGATCGAGCCGGGCAGCGCGTCCAGGACGGGGCCGGCGATCACCGCGCCGCCCAGGCCGGCCGCGACCGAGTACAGCGCGAGCGTGCCGAGCCGGAGCAGCGCCCGGCGGGTGTCGGCGGGCCGGGAGCCGGCGCTGATGCCGAGGATCGAGGCGACCAGGTAGCCGCCGACGCACCAGCCGACCACCAGGTAGAAGGAGGACAGGCCCTTGGCGTCCCCGGACGCCAGCGGGACCACGTCGTCCACCACGACGGTGCGCTGCTGGGAGGCGGCCAGCTTGGTGACGACGGCCTCGGCCGCGGCGGAGGCGGCCGGGCCGCGGGCCTCGGCGACCAGCAGCCGGTCCTGGGTGCCGGACGGGTCGACCACCCAGGCCGCGTAGATCTTCTGGTCCTTGATCCGGGCCTCGGCGGTGGCCGCGTCCGGCGCCGTGGAGGCGCGCACCGCGTCGTTCGGGACGGCGTCCAGCGCGCCGACCAGCTTCGGGGCGACCTCGGGCGGGGCGACCACCGCGATGGACAGGTCGTGCGGCTTGGGCTGGTGCAGGGCGCCCACGTACGAGGTGATGAAGCCCAGTTGCAGCAGCAGGACGGCGACGACCAGGAGGAAGGCGCGTGGTGTCACCGCGTCCTTCAGCTCGTCGGCGAATCCCTTCCGCGGCTCTGCCGTGGTGGCCATGGTGGGGCGTCTCCCTCGTGGGTCCGGGCACGGCCCGCGGTGGCGGGCCAATGCGGTGATAAGTGCGAAAACGGAAACTTCATATCATGAAACAGTTGCCGCGCGGGGGAGGCGCGCTGCGCGATACTGAGCGCCATGGACGACCCCGTGGGCGAGCGGAACGCCACCGAACCGGCCTTCCTCGCGGTCGAGCGCGAGGTGGCGACGCTGTTCCGGCGCAGTCGGGCCCGGGCGGCGGAGGTCTCCCGGCTGGTCCACCCCGAGCTGGAGGCCGGGGCCTACGTGCTGCTGGCGTTCATCCGGGAGGCCGGGCGGGCCCGGGTGACCGACGTCGGGCTGCACTTCGGGGTGGGCAAGGCGACGGTGAGCCGGCAGATCCGGGCGATCGAGGAGCTGGGGCTGCTGCAGCGGGAGACCGACCCGCTGGACCGGCGGGCCTCGCTGGTGTCGTTGACCGAGGAGGGCGAGCGCCGGTTCGCGGCCGCCCGGGCGGTGCGGATGGGGCGGTTCCGGGCCTCGCTGGCGGGCTGGGAGCTCGCCGAGCTGGAGCAGTTCGCCCGGCTGCTGGAGCGGTTCAACGAGCTGACCGAGGGCGTCTGAGCGGCGGGCCGGGCGGGCGCGGGCGGGTGCGGGGGAGTTCCTTTACCTGGGCTTGAAGAAGGTTGCCTTAGTCAACTATCGGCGTATAGTTGCCCGAGGCAACGAATTTTCGCTCGAAGGACCAGTCGAAGGAACCGCATGTCGACGCCCGTACCCGCACCGCCCCAGGACCGGATGTCCCACCGCCAAGTGCTCGAAGCCCTGTCGGGACTGCTGCTCGGCCTGTTCGTGGCCGTGCTCTCCTCGACGGTCGTCTCCAACGCGCTCCCGCGCATCCTCACCGACCTGCACGGCGGCGAGTCCGCCTACACCTGGATCGTCACCGCCGCGCTGCTCTCGATCACCGCCGCCACCCCGCTCTGGGGCAAGCTCTCCGACCTGGTCAGCAAGAAGCTGCTGGTGCAGATCGCCATGGTGATCTACGTGCTCTCCTCGGCGCTGGCCGGCCTGTCGCAGAGCATCGGCATGCTGATCTTCTGCCGGGTGCTGCAGGGCATCGGCGCCGGCGGTGTGATCGCGCTCGGCCAGATCTGCCTGGCCGCGATGGTCCCGCCGCGCGAACGCGGCCGGTACAGCGGCTACTTCGGCGCCGTCTTCGCGCTCGCCACCATCGGCGGCCCGCTGATCGGCGGCGTCATCGTGGACACCTCCTGGCTCGGCTGGCGCTGGTGCTTCTACGTCGGCGTCCCGTTCGCGCTGGTCGCCATCCTGGTGCTGCAGCGCACCCTCAAGCTGCCCGAGGCCCCCGTCCGCAAGCCGAAGATCGACTACCTCGGCGCCACCCTGATCACCGCCTCGGTCAGCCTGCTGATGATCTGGATCTCGCTGGCCGGCAAGAACTACGACTGGATCTCCTGGCAGACCGCCGCCATGGTGCTCGGCGGCCTCGCGCTGGCCGGCCTGTTCGTCGCCGTCGAGAAGCGCGCCGCCGAACCGCTGATCCCGCTCGACCTGTTCCGGCACCGCACCGTCACGCTCGCCGCGGTGGCCTCCGCCTTCGTCGGCGTCGGCATGTACGGCACCACCACCTTCCTCGGCCAGTACTTCCAGCTCGCCAAGGAGAAGACCCCCACCCAGGCCGGCCTGCTCACCCTGCCGATGATCCTCGGCCTGGCCGTCTCCTCCACCGTGGCCGGCAAGCTGATCACCAAGTACGGCAAGTGGAAGGGCTACCTGGTCGGCGGCACCGCGCTGCTCGCGGTCGGCCTCGGCCTGCTGGGCACCGCCCGCGCCGACAGCTCGTACGGGCTGCTCGCGCTCTACATGGCGGTGGCCGGCGTCGGCCTCGGCCTGACCAGCCAGAACCTGGTGCTGGCGGTGCAGAACACCGTCCCGCGCCACGAGCTCGGCGCGGCCAGCTCCACCGTCACCTTCTTCCGCACCATGGGCGGCGCGATGGGCGTCTCCGCGCTCGGCGCGCTGCTCGGCCACAAGGTCGCCTCCTACACCGCCGAGAACTTCGCCAAGGCCGGTCTGCCCGCCGCCGGGTCGGGCGGCGACGGCATCCCCGACCTGAAGAAGCTGCCCGCGCAGGTCGTCCCGCTGATCACCGACGCGTTCGGGCACGGCGTCGGCACCGTCTTCCTGATCGCCGCCCCGTTCGCGGCGGTGGGCTTCCTGCTGGTGCTGTTCATCCGCGAGGTGCCGCTGCGCACCGCGCAGGACGCGCCCGTCGCCCCGGCGGAGGGGAAGGCCCCGGCGGCAGTCCGATAGTCCGGGTCGGTCCGGTAACTCCCGGGACGACGAGCAGGCCCCCGCCGTATCGGCGGGGGCCTGCTGCGTGCGTGTTGGGGGTGCTACTTCGAGGCGATCAGCGAGATGCCGTACAGCACCGCCGCCGCGCAGCCCGCGAAGCAGACGCCCGCGGCGACCAGGGCGGGGACGCCCTTGCTGCCGGTGCCCGCCGCCAGGGCGGCCTCCCGGCGGGAGAGGGCGAGGTTGCCCAGGGCGAAGACGACCACCACCGCGAGGGTGACGAGCAGGCTGACGCCCGCGGTCTCGGCCAGTGCGGCCCACTTGATGTTCATGGCTGACGTCCTCTCAGGCCGCGACGGTGGTGGCGGGGGCGGTCGGGGCGGTCGTGACCGGGACCTCGACCTGGGTGGGCTGGTTGACGTTGTCCGCGTGCACCGGCTGGCGGCGGGAGATCACCCACATCGAGCCCGCGCCCAGCACCAGGGCCAGGCCGACCAGCGCCACGCCCCAGTCGCCCTTGTCGGCGACGAACGCGGCCGCGCCGGAGACCACCGCGGCGGCCGGCAGGGTCAGGCCCCAGGTGTAGACCATGCGGCGGACCATGCCCCAGCGCAGCTTGCCGGACGGGCCGCCGAGGCCCGCGCCCATGATGCCGCCGGAGCAGACCTGGGTGGTGGACAGGCCGTAGCCCATGTGCGAGGAGGTCAGGATCACGGTCGCGGCCGCGGTCTCCGAGGCGAAGCCCTGCGGCGGCCGGATGTCGGCCAGGCCCGAGCCCATCGAGCGGATGATCCGCCAGCCGCCCATGTAGGTGCCCAGTGCGATCGCCAGACCGGCGCTGATGATCACCCAGGTCGGCGGGCCGTCGCCCTTGTGCAGCTGGCCGGCCGAGATCAGGGTGAGCGTGATGATGCCCATCGTCTTCTGGGCGTCATTGGTGCCGTGCGCAAGCGAGATCAGCGAGGAGGAGAAGATCTGCCCCCGGCGGAAGCCCTTCTCGGTGCTCGCCTTCGGCGCGCCGCCGGTGATCAGGTAGGCCAGCTTGGTCGCGCCCCAGGAGGCCAGGCCCGCGATGATCGGCGAGGCCACCGCCGGGATCAGGATCTTCGAGACCACGGTGGTGAAGTTGACGCCGTGCATCCCGACGCCGACCACGGTGGCGCCGATCAGTCCGCCGTACAGCGCGTGCGAGGAGGACGAGGGCAGGCCCTTGAGCCAGGTCAGCAGGTTCCACAGGATCGCGCCGACCAGGGCGGCGAAGATGATCGAGGGCTGCAGCCCGGCCTTCTCGTTGACCAGGCCGCCCGAGATGGTGGTGGCGACCTTGACCGAGAGGAAGGCGCCGCCGAAGTTCAGCACCGCCGCGATCGCCACGGCGACCTTGGGCTTGAGCGCGCCGGTGGCGATGGAGGTGGCCATCGCGTTGGCGGTGTCGTGGAAGCCGTTCGTGAAGTCGAAGGCGAGCGCCGTGATGATCACAACGGCCACCAGGAACGTGATGTGTTCCATACCCAAACAATCGTCGAAGTGGTCGGACTGACGTTGCTGTCCTCGGCGACGGTAGGAAGCCTCGGTGAACGGGAGGTTAACTCGACACGGAGTCGCGGTTCCGTTCATGGCGCGCGCGTTGCCGGAGCGTTGATTCTGCGTGGCCGCGGGGTCCCGGATGAGAGCGGTGTCACACCCCCGACCGATGAGAATTCACCGGGCAGCCGGTCAAGCACCTGCCGCGGAGGCCCCCTGCCGTGGCAGGATCAACCGATCGCCGACGGACAATCAGGGGAGGGCCGGTCGATGGGGGCTGGGCAGCGCACGGAGTCGACCGGGCTGCGGCCGTGGGTGCGCGCCGCGCTGCGCTGCGGAGCGGTGCTCGCCGCGGCCGCGCTCACCCTGCCGTTCGCCACCGCCGCGTACGCGGCCCCCGAACCGGGCGCGCTGATCGGCGTCTCCGCCGGGGCCGACCCGCTGGCCGACGCCAAGCGCACCCTCGGGCCGCTGCTCAAGCAGGTGCACGACCTGTACCAGCAGGCCGAGGCCGCCACCGAGCAGTACAACGGCACCGTCGCCCGGCTCGCCGAGCAGCAGGCCACCGTCCAGGACCTCAACGCCCGCGCCGACCGGCAGCAGGACGCCGTCGAGACCGGCGGCAACCTGGCCGCGCAGCTCGCCGCCGCGCAGTACCGCAACAACCAGATCTCCGGCTACGCCGACCTGCTGCTGGCCGAGGACCCCTACGAGGCCGTCGTCATCGCCCAGTTGCTGGACTCCGCCGGGCGCTCGCAGAAGGCGTTCCTGGACCGGCTGAAGGCCGACCGCGACACCCTCGCCGCGCTCCGGCTGGCCGCGCAGCAGGCCGTCGACGAGTCGAAGGCGCTGGCCGCGCAGCAGGAGACCGCGAAGAACGACGTCGCGAAGAAGCTCCAGGAGGTCGAGCAGCTGGTCGGCTCGCTGACCGGCGCCCAGCGCGGCGAGCTGGAGGAGCTGGAGAAGGCCGAGGCCAACGAGGCCCAGCTCGCCCTCCTCGCCTCCGGCGCGCTCGGCAAGGGCGAGCGCACCCCCTCCGTGCAGGGCCGCAAGGCCGTCGCCTGGGCGCTCCAGCAGCTCGGCAAGGACTACGTCTGGGGCGGCGCCGGGCCGGACGTCTTCGACTGCTCCGGCCTCACCTCGCAGGCCTGGCTGCACGCCGGGCGGGCCATTCCGCGCACCAGCCAGGAGCAGTGGGCCCAGCTCAAGCACGTCCCGCTGAACCAGCTCCGGCCCGGCGACCTGATCGTCTACTACGCCGGCGCGACCCACATCGGGATGTACATCGGCGGCGGCCTCATCGTGCAGGCGCCGCGCACCGGCGACGTGGTGAAGGTGTCGCAGATCGGGGCCATGCCGATCCTGGGCGCGGTGCGCCCGGACGGGGACGACGCGGCGGACGACGCGGGCGGCGCGTGGAAGGTGCCGGACGTGCAGGTCGGCGCGGTGCGGATCGCGCCGGCGAAGCCCTCCACACTGCCGACGCCTCCGGCGCCGGCTCCGAGCACGCCGGCTCCGAGCACGCCCAGCACGCCGGGGACGCCTGCGCCGAGCACGCCCGCGCCCTCGACGCCCGGGACGACGGAGCCGAGTGCGCCCGGGCCGAGCACGCCCGCGCCCTCGACGCCGGGGACGACGGAGCCCAGTGGTTCGGGGACGCCTTCGACCACGGGGACGCCGTCCGGCTCCGGGACGCCTTCGGGGGCGGGGTCGGCGAGTGCGGTGGGCTCCAAGGTGCCGTCGCCGTCCGGGAGTTAGCGGGGGCGGGGCGGAGGGCGGCCCGAAACGGGGTCGGCCCTCCGTGCCCGGTCGGCCGCCTGCGCGGTCGGCGCCGCCGTTCCCCGGGCCCCTAGTGGGGCGTCTGCGGTTCCAGGCGGACGACGACGGCCTTGGAGGTGGGGGTGTTGCTGATGTCGGCGGTGGAGTCGAGCGGCACCAGGACGTTCGTCTCGGGGTAGTAGGCGGCGGCGCCGCCGCGGGCGACGGGGTAGTGGACGACGCGGAAGCGGGGGGCGCGGCGTTCGGTGCCGTCGGTCCATTCGCCGACCAGGTCGACGTACTGGCCGTCGGTGAGGCCGAGTTCGGTGGCGTCGGCGGGGTTGACCAGGACGACGCGGCGGCCGCCGGTGATGCCGCGGTAGCGGTCGTCCAGGCCGTAGACGGTGGTGTTGTACTGGTCGTGCGAGCGGAGGGTCTGCAGCAGCAGGCGGCCGGGCGGGACCTCGGGGGCGGTCAGCGGGTTGACGGTGAAGTTGGCCTTGCCGGTGGCGGTGGGGAAGGTCCGGCTGTCGCGCGGGGCGTGCGGGAGGGCGAAGCCGCCGGGGCGGCGGACCCGGGTGTTGTAGTCCTCGAAGCCCGGGACGACGCGGGCGATGCGGTCGCGGATACGGTCGTAGTCGAGGGCGAAGTCCTCCCAGGGGGTGGGGTCCTGGGGGCCGAGGGTGGCGCGGGCCAGCCGGGCCACGACGGCGACCTCGGAGAGCAGGTCGGGGGCGGGCGGGCGGAGGCCGCCGCGGGAGGAGTGGACCATGCCCATCGAGTCCTCGACGCTGACGAACTGCGCCCCGGCGGCCGTCACGTCGCGGTCGGTGCGGCCGAGGGTGGGCAGGATCAGGGCGCGGGCGCCGGTGACCAGGTGCGAGCGGTTGAGCTTGGTGGAGACGTGCACGGTGAGGCGGCAGTTGCGCATCGCGGCCTCGGTGGCGGCGGTGTCGGGGCTCGCGGAGACGAAGTTGCCGCCCATCGCGAAGAACACCTCGACCCGGCCGTCGCGCATGGCCCGGATGGTGTCCACGGTGTCGTGGCCGTGCGCGCGCGGGGGTTCGAAGGCGAACTCCTCGCCGAGGGCGTCCAGGAAGGCGGCGGTGGGGCGTTCGAAGATGCCCATGGTGCGGTCGCCCTGGACGTTGCTGTGGCCGCGGACGGGGCAGACGCCGGCGCCCGGGCGGCCCACGTTGCCGCGCAGCAGCAGGAAGTTGACCACCTCGCGGATGGTGGGGACGGAGTGCTTGTGCTGGGTGAGGCCCATCGCCCAGCAGACGATGATCTTCGGTGCGGCGAGCACCAGGCGGTGCAGCTCCTCGATCTGCTCCCAGGGCAGGCCGGTGGCGCGCAGCACCGCGTCCCGGTCGAGTTCGGCGGCCTGGGCGGCGAACTCGTCGTAGCCGGCGCAGTGTTCGGCGACGAACGCCTCGTCGACGGCGTCCGGGGTGCTGAGCAGCAGGTGGTTGAGGGCGCGGAACAGGGCGAGGTCGCCGCCGAGCCGGATCTGCAGGAAGAGGTCGGTGAGCTTGGTGCCGCCGCCGACCAGGCCGCGCGCGGTCTGCGGGTTCTTGAAGCGCTCCAGCCCGGCCTCGGGCAGCGGGTTGACGCTGACGATCTTCGCGCCGGCCCGCTTGGCGCGCTCCAGGGCGGAGAGCATCCTGGGGTGGTTGGTGCCCGGGTTCTGGCCCGCCACGATGATCAGGTCGGCCTGGTACAGGTCCTTGAGCGAGACGCTGCCCTTGCCGACGCCCAGGGTCTCGGTGAGCGCCGACCCCGAGGACTCGTGGCACATGTTGGAGCAGTCCGGCAGGTTGTTGGTGCCGAGCTTGCGGGCGAACAGCTGGTAGGCGAAGGCGGCCTCGTTGGAGGTGCGGCCCGAGGTGTAGAAGGCGGCCCCGTCCGGGGAGTCGAGCGCGGTCAGCTCCTCGGCGATCAGCGCGAAGGCGTCGTCCCAGCCGATCGGGGTGTAGTGGGTGGCGCCCGCGTCGAGCAGCATCGGGGTGGTGAGGCGGCCCTGCTGGCCGAGCCAGTAGCCGGAGCGCTCGGCGAGTTCGGCGACCGGGTGCGCGGCGAAGAAGGCCGGGGTGATCCGGCGCTCGGTGGCCTCCTCGGCGACCGCCTTGGCGCCGTTCTCGCAGAACTCGGCGAGGTGCGGCTTGTCCGGCTCGGGCCAGGCGCAGCCGGGGCAGTCGAAGCCGCCGGGCTGGTTGACCTTGCGCAGGGTGGACAGCACCCGGCCCGGCGACATCTGCTCGGCGGCCATCCGCAGGGTGTGCCCGATCGCGGGCAGGCCGGCGGCGGCGTGGGCCGGCGGGGCGACGTGCGGCGCGTCCTGGGCGGGGTCGCGGTGCGGGGGCTGCTTGGCCATGGCGGGCTCTCCGGAGGGCTCGGGGTGCTTGGAGCGTATCCGGTGCGGGCGGGGGCGTCGTACGGCGGCGTCCCGGCCGGTCCGGGGCGGGACCGGCCGGTGGCGGCGGGGCGGCGGGGGTGCGGGTCAGACCTCCTTCTGAAGCTCCGTCAGGAGCCGCCGGGCGACGGCGTCGTTCTGCCGGAAGGCCGGGGCGTCGGTGCGCGGCCGGGCGAAGGCGGCGGGGGCGCGGGTGGTGGTGGGTGCGCCGAGGGCGGTGCGCCGGGGGTGCGGGAGGTCGCCGAGGGCGGGGTCGAGGACGCGGGCGTCGGGGTCGGTGCGGAGCAGGCCGGAGTGGTAGCGGTGGCCGTCGGGGTCGGTGAGGCGCTCCTCGGCGATCCGGCCGTCGCGCAGCAGTTGGCGCAGCAGCGGGTCGGCGGTGCGGTCGAGGACGTGCCGGGGGAGGAAGGCGTCGACCAGGGCGGTGCCGTGCACCTGGTGGCCGGGCAGGGCGGGGGAGGAGGCGCGGAAGGTGCCGTGCTCCTCGTCGAGTTCGACCCGGGTGTCGGGGCCGAGGAAGTGCAGCAGCCCGGCCTCGGAGAGGGCGAGCAGCTGTTCGAGCCGGAAGCCGGGCGGGCCGGAGGCGTAGAACGAGAAGAAGCCGGTCCACCAGCCGTCGAGTTCGGCGGCGGTGGAGCGGGCGGTGAGCGGGCGTCCGGGGAGCAGCCGGGCCAGCTGGCCGTAGAGCGAGAGCAGGGCGAAGAAGGCGCCGAGGTCGGCGCTGTGCCGCAGGTCGGAGCGGCGGGCCAGGTCGGCGCGCAGGTGGGCGTGCAGGTGCCGGCGCAGTTCCTCGGGGCTGCCGACCCGGAGACCGGCCAGCGGGCGGTCGAGGCGTTCCAGGTCGAGCCGGTCCACCGGGTCGGGGACGGCGGCGGCGACCAGCTCCGCGCGTTCGGGGCTGTACCAGTCGTGCCGGTCGTAGTCGGCCAGGAACTCGGCCCAGGGCAGCGCGGTGCGTTCGGGGTGGCCGTGGAAGAGCTCGTGGTAGTAGCCGTAGCCGATCTCCTTGGCCATCGCGGGCCACAGGTCGCGGCGGAACTCCAGCGGCCCGTCCGGGAGTTCGAGCTCGGGCCCGAAGTAGCGGGGGAGTGCCGGGGGCGGGCCCTGGAGCCGGTAGCCGGTCTTGGCGTGGTACGGGACGCCGCGTCGGGAGCCGGCGTGCAGCACGGGTTCGCGGCCGGAGGGGTGGTAGCGCAGGCCGCCGCCGGGCAGCGGGGTGAAGCGGCCGCCGCGGCCCTCGGTGAGCATGGCGACCAGGTCGACGAAGGCCAGGCCGAGGCCGCGGACCAGCACGTGCTCGCCGGGGGCGAGGCCGGACAGGTCGGAGTCGGCGGTGAAGGCGGGCGGCAGGTAGCTGCGGCCGTGCCGGGCGGCGAAGGCCCGGGCCTCGGCGGTCTCGGGGCCGGGGGCGGAGTCGAGGTGGCCGAGGGCGAGCACCACCCGGTCGGCGAGCAGCACGGTGTCGGCGAGGTGGACGCGCTGCGGCCCGTCCGGGTCGCCGGTGATCCGGACGGCGATGTCCTGGTGGACGAACAGCCTTATGTTGTCCGGGAGTTCGCCGGTCGAGCGGTGGAACACCCAGTCCAGGTAGGCGCTCTGGGCGCGCCGGGTGGGGAAGTCGGTGGGTGCCAGGGTGCGCAGCTCGCGGTCGACCTCGGGGTCGTCCACCGGCAGCAGCGGCGGGAAGGCGGCCGGGTCGGCGGCCCACTCGGCGAGCGAGGGGCCGGGGCGGACCGGGCCGTCCATGGTGGTGCGCTCGTCGGTGAACATAGTGACGTCCTCGGCCATCGAGTTCATCCGCAGCAGCGGGGACTGCTCGTGCCGCCAGATCCGCCCGCCGCCGGGCGGGTGCGGGTCGACCAGGTGGACGTCCAACTCGACGCCGGGGGCGAGCAGTTCGGGGGCGTTGGCGGCGATCCGCTCCAGCAGGCCGGTGCCGCGCGGCCCGGCCCCGACCACGACCAGGACGGGCATCGCCGTCACCGCCCGGTCGCGGTGCGGACGGCGGCCCGGGCGCGCTGCCAGGGGGTGGGCGGCAGGCCGTCCCGGCCGGCGCCGCGGGCGAAGCGCCGCTCCAGGTAGTACTGGCCGACCGAGAGCAGGCTGGTCACCGCCACGTACCAGAGGGTGGCGACGGTCAGCAGCGGGATCACCTGATACGTCTGGTTGTAGATCAACTGGGCCGAGAACAGCAGGTCGTGGACGGCCAGCACGCTGATCACCGAGGTGCCCTTGAGGGTGCCGATCAGCATGTTCCCGGCGGGCGGCAGGATGGTCCGCATGGCCTGCGGCAGCACGATCCGGCGCAGCACCCGGCCGCGGCCGAGGCCGAGCGAGGCGGCGGCCTCCAACTGGCCCTGGTCGACCGAGAGGACGCCGGAGCGGACCACCTCGGCGGCGAACGCGGCCTCGTGCAGGGTCAGGCCGATGACGGCGGTGAGCGCCGGGCCGAGCAGGTTGACGGTCTTCAGCTCGAACAGCTCGCCGCCGAACGGCAGGCTCAGCGAGAGGGTCGGCCAGAGCGCCCCGATGTTGAACCAGAACAGCAGCTGGACCAGCAGCGGGGTGGCCCGGAAGATCCAGACGAATCCCCAACTCAGGCTCTGCAGCACCGGGTTGCCGGAGAGCCTGGCCACCGCGAGGGCGGTGCCGAGCAGGAAGCCGAGGGCCGTCACCGCGCCGGTCATCCAGAGCGTCAGCAGCAGGCCGCGCAGGATCGAGGCGGAGGTCAGGTACTGGCCGACCACCGTCCACTCGAAGGCCGGGTTCCCGGCCAGCGCGCGCAGCAGCAGCACGGCGGCGAGCAGCGCCAGGCCGCCGCTGACGTACCGCCCGGGGCGGCGGCGCGGCACGATCGGCAGCGCGGCCAGGGCGCGGGCGGTCGGCGGGGCGGCCGGTGCGGTGGGCGGTGCGCCGGTCGCGGGTGGGGCGTCGGCGGTCTTCGGCGCGGGCAGGACGCCGGAGGACGGGACGGCGGGCGAGGCCATTGAGGGCTCCATGGGGCGGCGGGGCAGGCGGTGGCCGCATGCCGTCACTCACGCGCGCCGCGTCCCTCAACGCGGCTGGGTCCGAAGGCTGTTGGGGCCCGGACCCGGGCAGTACTCGCTCCGCTCCGATCGTACGCGGGCGCGAGCGGCGGGTGTCAAGGACGCCGGTGTGACGTCGGTGTTTCGTCCTGCGGGCAGAGGTTGACGGAGCCTCGGCGGCACTGTTCAACTGTTCGACATGACAGCCGAGCAGCCCGCCCTTGTGACGCGCGGCCACATCGACTTCGGTCGGGTGTGGTCCGCAGCGTGTTGCGGCTGACCCGGCAGCGGGCCGCCTGACCGGCCCTTTCCTCCCCCGGGAGCCCTCCCTCGGCCGTCCCGTCGGGGGCCGGAAGCCGCCTGTCCGGGCGGCCGAACAGGCCCACGCTGCCGCCTCTTCCACCGTTCCAGCTCCGCTCCCGCCGGCGCCCCGTCACGCGCCGCCCGCCGGTCCGCCACCGGCCGTTCCGCCGTACCCGTCACCGCGCCGAGGGCCGCCTCCGCCTGCCCCGGCGCGGCCCCCACCCCGACCCGAAGAGGCCCCGTCATGCCCGTCGAGTTCCTCGGCATCGCCGCCACCGCGGACGGCTCCGAGACCACCGCCCGCACCACCCACGCCTTCGACCGCGAGCACACGCTCCGGCTGGCCCGCGCCCACGAGGACCACGGCTGGGACCGGGTGCTGTTCGCCTACGGCGCCGGCTCGCCCGAACCCGCCTCCGCCGCCGCCTACTTGGCCGCCAAGCTGGACACGCTGCAGATCCTGCTGGCGCACCGTCCGAACGTCTCGCACCCGACCTTCGCCGCCCAGACCTTCGCCACCCTGGACCGGATCAGCGACGGCCGGCTCACCGTGCACTTCATCACCGGCGGCAACGACCACGAGCAGCGCCGCGAGGGCGACTACCTCCCCAAGGACCGCCGCTACGACCGCACCCGGGAGTACATCGGCATCGTCAAGCGGGCCTGGACCAGCCGCGAACCCTTCGACCACCAGGGCGAGTTCTACCGCTTCGAGGACTACATCGCGGACGTCTTCCCGGTCCAGCAGCCCCGCCCGGACGTCTCCTTCGGCGGCTCCTCGCCCGCCGCCTTCGCGGCCGGCGGCGCCGAGGCCGACATCTACGCGCTCTGGGGCGAACCGCTGGCCCGCACCGCCGAGCAGATCGAACTGGTCAAGGCCGCCGCGAAGGCCGCCGGACGCACCGACACCCCGCGCATCCAGGTCGCCTTCCGCCCGATCATCGCGCCCACCGAGGAACTGGCCTGGGAGAAGGCGCACCGCACGGTCGCCGCGATCAGGGCCCGCCGGGAGTCCGGCGACTCGGCGCGCCGCCGGCCGGCCGGCACCGGGCCGGAGAACGCGGGCTCGCAGCGGCTGCTGGAGATCGCCGAGGCCGGGGAGCGCTACGACCGCGCGCTGTGGACCCCGACCGCCGCCGCCACCGGCGGGGCCGGCAACTCGAACGCGCTGGTCGGCACCCCCGAGACGGTCGCCCAGGCCCTGCTCGACTACTACGACCTGGGCGTGGAGATCCTCTCCGCCCGCGGCTACGACCACGTCGGCGACGCCATCGACTTCGGCCGGCACGTCATCCCGATCGTCCGGGAGGAGGTCGCCAAGCGCGACGCCGCCAAGGCCGCCGAGGCCGCCGAGGCCGCCGAGGCCGCCGAGGCCGCCGAGGCCGCCGGGGCAGCGGCGGCATGAGTGCCCTGACCGTCGAGCGGGCCGTCCTCGGCGACCCCCTCACCCAGCCGCTGATCCGCGAGCTGACCCACGAGTACGTCACCCGCTACGGCCCCGGCGGCCACGAGGAGATGGCCCGCTACGGCGCCGAGGAGTTCGCGCCGCCGGAGGGCGTGCTGCTCCTGCTGCTGCGCGACGGCGAACCCGTCGCGGGCGGCGCCTACCGCCGCCACGAGGATCCGGCCACCGCCGAGGTCAAGCGGATGTGGACCGCCGCCGGCCACCGCCGGCAGGGCCTGGGCCGCCGGGTGCTGGCCGAACTGGAGGCCGCCGCCCGGGAGGCCGGCTACCGGCGGATCTTCCTCACCACCGGCCCGCGCCAGCCCGAGGCCAAGGGCCTCTACCTGGCGGCTGGCTACACCCCCCTGTTCGACCTCGACGCGGCCCCGGAGGAGTTCCGGCCGCTGCCGTTCGAGAAGCACCTGCTCACCACTGGCACGGCCGCCCCACCGGCCGGAAAGGCACCGACCCGATGAAGCGTCACCTCCCCGTCGCCCTGGCCGCCGCCGCCGTCCTGGCGCTGGCCGGCTGCGGCTCCGACCCGGCCGCCGGGGCCAAGGCCGCGCCGGTCGGCGTCCAGCCGGACCAGGACGTGCTGTCGGGGGTGCAGAAGAACGAGGCGGCGGCCGCGCTGCTGCCCGCCGAGGTCCGCGCGGCGGGCAGCGTCAAGCTCGGCGGCGCGGTCGGCACCCCGCCCGGCGCGTACTACCCCGAGGGCAAGCACGAACTCAGCGGGCTGGACGTCGACCTGGTCAACGCCGTGGCCAAGGTGCTCGGCATCACCGTGCAGCGCGAGGACGCCGCGTTCGAGACCATCCTGCCCGCGCTCGGCAGCGGCAAGTACGACGTCGGCACCGGCAACTTCGGCGTCACCACCGCCCGGCTGAAGACCATCGACTTCGTCACCTACATCGACGACGGCCAGGGCTTCGCGGTCCGCGCGGACGACAAGACGCTGAACACCGTCACCGACCTCACCCAGCTCTGCGGCCTGACCGTCGGCACCGGCGCCGGCACCACCTTCGAGGCCACCCTGAACGCCAAGAAGGACGTCTGCGCGCAGGCCGGCAAGAAGCCGTACGAGGTGAAGGTGTTCGCCGACAACGGCGCCGTGATCACCGGCCTCCAGCAGGGCCGGCTGGACGTGGTGATGTCCACCATCAACGGCCTGCGCTACCAGGCCGCCCAGCCGAGCGCGAAGACCCGGTTCGTCGGCGAGTTCCACCGGCTCGACGTGGGTTTCGCGTTCAAGAAGGGCTCCGCGCTCACCCCCGCCTTCCAGGCCGCCGTCAACCAGCTGATCAAGGACGGCAGTTACCGCAAGATCCTGGCCAAGTGGGGCACCGCCGACTCGGCGATCGCCGAGTCCCTGATCAGCCCGCCCGAGCACCCCTGAGCCGCCCGCGACCACCCCGGAGCCCCCGATGACCGCCGTCACCCCCGAGACCGCCGCCCTGCCCCTGCGACCACCCGCCCGCGAAGAGGAGCGGCTGACCATCGTCCCGCACCGCCGCCCGTGGCGGCTGCTGGCCGGCCTGGCCGCGCTGGTGCTGGTCGCCCAGTTCACCCACGGCCTGGCCGTCAACCCCGGCTGGGACTGGCCGACCTTCCGCGCCTTCGTGTTCTCCGACAGCATCCTGCGCGCCGTCGGCGTCACCCTCCAACTCACCGCCTACGGAACGGTGCTGGGCTTCGCGCTGGGCGCGGTGATCGCCGCCCTGCGGCTCTCCGGCAGCGCCGTCCTGCGCACCATCGCCTGGACGTACGTGTGGGCGTTCCGCTCGATCCCGCTGATCGTCCAACTGGTCTTCTGGTTCAACCTGGCCTACCTGTACAAGCGGATCGGGATCGGCATCCCGTTCGGCCCGAGCTTCGTCTCCTTCGGCACCATGGACCTGCTCGGCGCACTCGGCGCGGCCGTGCTCGGCCTGGCCCTGCACCAGGCCGCGTACGCCGCCGAGATCATCCGCGGCGGGGTGCTGGCGGTGGACGCCGGACAGCTCGAAGCGGCCGCCGCGCTCGGCATCCCCCGGTTCCGGCAAGCCTGGCGGATCGTGCTGCCGCAGGCGATGCGGGGCATCCTGCCGAACGCCGCCAACGAGGTGATCTCGCTGTTCAAGGGCACCTCGATCGTCTACGTGATGGCGATCGGAGAACTCTTCTACCAGGTCCAGGTGATCTACGGCCGGACCGGCCGGGTGGTGCCGCTGCTGCTGGTCGCCACCGTCTGGTACGTGCTGCTGACCACCGCGCTCTCCGCCGTCCAGTACTGGGTCGAGCGCTACTTCGCCCGGGGCAGCGCCCGGCACCTCCCGCCCACCCCCTGGCAGCGCCTGCGCGCCGCCGTCACCGAGATCCAGGAGAGGCGAGCATGAGCGCCACCGGCACCGCGATGGTCGAAGTACGCGGCGTGCACAAGAGGTTCGGCCGGCTGGAGGTGCTGCGCGGCATCGACCTGGACGTCCGGGAGGGCACCGTCACGGTGGTGCTGGGGCCGTCCGGCTCCGGCAAGTCCACCCTGCTGCGGGCGGTCAACCACCTGGAGAAGCTCGACCAGGGGTACGTCCGGGTGGACGGCGAGCTGATCGGCTACCGGCGGACCGGCGACAAGCTGCGCGAGCTGCCCGAACGCGAGGTGCTCAAGCAGCGCACCCGGCTCGGCTTCGTGTTCCAGAACTTCAACCTGTTCCCGCACCTGACCGTGCTGGAGAACCTGGTGGAGGCCCCGGTCGGCGCGCTCGGCGTGCCGAAGGCCGAGGCCCGGGCCCGCGCCCTCGACCTGCTGGCGCGGGTCGGCCTCGCCGACAAGGCCGAGGAGTACCCGCGCCGGCTCTCCGGCGGCCAGCAGCAGCGGGTCGCCATCGCCCGGGCGCTCGCCCTGGAGCCCAAGGTGCTGCTGTTCGACGAGCCGACCTCCGCGCTCGACCCCGAGCTGGTCGGCGAGGTGCTCGACGTGATCAAGGACCTGGCCCGCACCGGCACCACCATGATCGTCGTCACCCACGAGATCGGCTTCGCCCGCGAGGTCGCCGACACCGTGGTCTTCATGGACGGCGGCGTGGTGGTCGAACAGGGCCCGCCCGCCCAGGTGCTGGACGCCCCGCAGCACGAACGGACCCGCGCCTTCCTCGCCAAGGTCCTCTGAACTCCTCTTACTGAGCAAAGGAACCCCGTCACCATGGCCCTGACCCGCCGCGCCCTGCTCCCGGCCGCCGCCGCCCTGACCGCCACCCTGCTGCTCGCCGCCTGCGGCTCCGGCGGGAACGCCGCCGCCGAGCTCGGCGGCAGCAAGGGCAGCACCGCCCCGAACGGCGCCACGATCAACCTGACGCCCCAGCAGAACCGGGTGAGCACGCCCAAAGTCGACGCGCTCGCGGCACTCCTCCCGGACGAGATCCGCCGAAGAGGCACCCTCCGGGTGGCCGCCAGCGTCGGCTCCGTCCCGCCGCTCGGCTTCTACGCCACCGACGACAAGACCGTGATCGGCACCGAGCCCGACCTCGCCCACCTGATCGGCGACGCGCTCGGGCTGAAGGTCGAGATCGACCCGGTCTCCTGGGAGAACGTCTTCGTCGGCCTGGACAGCGGCAAGTACGACGCGGGCATCACCAACGTCACCGTCACCGAGGCCCGCAAGGAGAAGTACGACTTCGCCACCTACCGGCTCGACATCCTCGGCTTCGAGGCCAAGAAGGGCGGCAGCTGGAAGGTCAAGGCGCCCGCCGACGTGGCCGGGCACACCATCGGCGTCTCCTCCGGGACCAACCAGGAGAAGCTGCTGCTCGCCTGGAACGATGCCAACGTCAAGGCCGGGCTCAAGCCGGTGGACGTGAAGTACTACCAGAACTCCTCCGACTACTACCTCGCCCTCGGCTCCGGCCGGATCGACGCCTGGCTCGGCCCCAACCCGTCCGGCGCCTTCCATGCCGCGCAGACCGGCGAGACCGAGATCATCGGCACCTACTCCGGGGCCGGCGACACCGTGCTCGGCAAGATCGCCGCCACCACCAAGAAGGACAGCGGCCTGGTCAAGGCGCTGAACGGGGCCATCAACGAGGTGATCAAGAACGGCACGTACGGCCAGGTGCTCAAGCGCTGGGGCCTGGACAACGAGGCCGTGCCGACCTCCGAGATCAACCCGCCCGGCCTGCCCAAGATCAACTGACAACATCTGTAAGGCAGTTGGGGCGCATCCCTCACCAGCCGTGCGGGATGCGCTCCAGCACGCCGCCCGCGAACACGTCGTACAGCGGCAGCGGCTCCAGGTGCACGTAGCCGATGTGGCAGTCGCACTCGCCCAACGGGCAGACCCGGGGCCGCAGTTGCGCCCGGTACGAGTCGTCGTACAGGTTGCCCAGCGGCGGCCGGACGAAGTGGCAGCGGCGCACCGTGCCGTCCCCGTCCACCGAGACCACGCTCTCCCCGGTCCGGCACGGCAGGCCCGCGCTGCGGTGCGGGTGCCGGCTGTAGCCGAACAGCGGGTCCAACTCCGTCCACTCGGCGGCCTGTTCGTCCGAGTAGCTCAGCCCGTCCGCCGCGTTCACCCACAGGTAGACCTCGGACGGCAGCGCCGCCCGCAGCCGCCGGGCCGCCGCCAGGTGCTCCGGCTGCCCGACCACGCCCACGCTGAACCGGACGCCCAGCGCGGTAAGTTCGGCGCACTTGGCGAGGAAGCGCTGCTCCGTCACCTGCCCCGGGTGGTACGTCACCCAGAGCGCCAGCTTCGCCAGGTCCGCCTCCGCCAGCCAGCCCGTCCGGCAGCTGGCGTTGGTCTGGATCGCCACCCGGTCCAGCTGCGGCAGCCGGCTCAGCTCCACCATCGCCCGCCGGTACCAGCTGCGCACCAGCCCCTCGCCCCAGGGCGTGAACAGCACCGACAGCCGCCCGTGCCGGTACTCCGCCGCCCAGGCGGTGAACCGCTCCAGCGCGGCCCAGTCGGCGCGCAGCAGCTCCGGGGTGTCCCGCCGCTTGGCGAACGGGCAGTACGGGCAGTCGTAGTCGCAGGAGGACAGCGGCCCCCGGTACAGGATCGTCAGCTCGCTCATCGCGGCGCGTACTCCGCCATCCGCTCCCGCACGCCCGCCGAGAACAGCCGCGGCCCGATCGCGTCCGACCAGGCCAGGCCCTCCGGGCTGAGCAGCAGCCGGCCGTCCGCGCCGTCCCCGCCCGCTCCGTCCTCGGCCAGCCAGCCGCGCTCGGCGAAGCCGTCCAGCTCGACCGGGAAGTCCTGCTGCGGGGAGGAGCCGAAGCGGGCCCGGTAGGCGGCCAGGTCCACGCCCTCGCCCTGCAGCAGGGACTGCACCAGGTGCCGGCGGCGGGTCTCCTCGTCCGTCATCTCCCAGCCCAGCTCGGCCCGGGAGAAGTCCGGCGCCGCCACGTAGTCGTCGATGATCCGGCGCACCTCGCGGGCGTCCACCGCGTAGTCGAAGGAGTAGTGCAGCTTCGAGGTGTACGAGCGGGCCCCGCAGCCCAGCCCCACCATGCCGTCGGTCTGGCAGGCGTACTCGCCCGCGCTCGCCCGCGCCGCCCCCGCCCTGCGGAACATCCGCATCGACACCTGCTCGTACCCCTCGGCCAGCAGGTGGTCGCGGCCCGCCCGGTACAGCGCGAGGCGCTGCGCGTCCCACTCCGGGGACGGGCCGTCCGCCGAGTGCCGGCCCAGCCCGGTCAGCGGGCGGACGTACAGCGGGTACAGGTACAGTTCCTCGGGCTGCCAACCCAGCGCCGCGTCCAGCGACTTGACCCAGCTGGCGGCGGTCTGGCCCTCGATGCCGTAGATCAGGTCGATGTTCAGCACCGGGAACCCGGCGTCCCGGACCCGGCCCAGCGCGGCCTCCACCGCCGCCCGCTTCTGCGGCCGCACCGCGGCCCGCGCCTCCTCGTCCAGGAAGGACTGCACGCCCAGGCTCAGCCGGGTCGTCCCGCGCTCCGCCAGCACCCGCAGCCGGTCGGCCGTCGCGGTGTCCGGCGAGGCCTCGACCGAGAGCGGGATCGCCCGCAGGTCCGCCCCCATCGTCAACTCCGCGATGTCGCACAGCCGTTCCAGCTCGGCCGCGGTCAGGTATGTCGGCGTCCCGCCGCCGAACGCCGCCAGCGCGAACCGGGCGTCCGCCGCCAGCGCCGCCCGGACCTGCCCCGCCTGCCGCTCCAGCGCGTCCAGGTACGCCGTGGTCAGCCCCTCCGGACTCCCGATCCGGGTGAACAGGTTGCAGAACCCGCAGCGCACCTCGCAGAACGGCACGTGCAGGTACAGCGAGAGCGCGTCCTGCTTCTCCCCGCTCCACAGCCCGGCCAGCGCCGGCCGCTCCGGCAGCGGTCGGTACGCCGTCTTGTGCGGGTACGCGTAGACGTAACTCTGGTACGGCGACTCGGTGTTCACGGTCTCCACGGTATCCGCGGTGTTCATCGGCTCTCCGGCCTGCTCGTCGGGAGGGGGCTGGTCCTCGGGAGGACGAAGTGCGCGTACGGCACGGTCCACACCACCTCGTGCCCGATCCGGTGCCCCGTGTACCCGTCCTCGCCGTACGCCGTCCCGTGGTCCGAGCAGACGATCGCGAAGCACGGGCGGCGGGCGCTCATCACCGCGAACAGCCGGCCCAGGTGGGCGTCCACGTACTCCAGCGCCGCCGCGTGCGAGGCCCGGCTGTCACCGTCCTCGCGGGTCGCGCCCGGCAGGTGGAACCAGTTCGGCTGGTGCAGCGCCGAGACGTTGACGAACAGGAACAGCGGTTGGTCAGGACGCTGCTCGGCGGCGACCCGCTCGGCCACCGCCACCTGCGACTCGAACGAGATCGGCGACGGCACCCCCAACTCCGGCGCCCAGTGGCTCTCCTGGAACAGCCCCGGCAGCACCGACCCCAGCGGCCCCTGCTTGTTGAAGAACCCCACCCCGCCGATGCACACCGTCCGGTACCCCTCCGCCGCGAGCGCCGTCGGCAGGTCCGGGGCGTCGAACACCCAGGTCCGCGACTCGGTGCTCTCCGAGCCGGCGAAGCGCGCTGCGAACAGCCGCGGATGCGGACCGTCCGGCGAGGCCGGCGTGGGCAGGAACCCCGCCAGGATCGCCTGGTGCGCGGCGTACGTGAAACTCCCCGGCGAGTGCCGCCGCTCCCACCCGCCTTCGGGCAGCACCTTCGCCAGATTCGGCAGCCGGCCGGCCCTGAACAGCTCGTCGGCGACGTCGAAGCGGAGCGTGTCGAGGGTGACCAGGAGGAGGTCGTGCGAGCCGACGATCTCGTTCATGTCGGGTATCTGGTGCTGCATCAACTTGCTTTCTGAGCGCTCGGGAACAATCGGGGGAGCCCCGTCAGGGGCCCGGGGAACGGCGGTGCCGAGGGGCTGATCGCCGGAACCCAATGGGGCGCTACGGGGCGTCGGCCGAAAGACCTTCGGCCCGAAACGGGGTCGCGCCTCGCGGCCCGTCGGACACCAGCCACTCGGCCCCGCCGTTCCCCGGGCCCCTGATTTCGCCCGCTCCGACCGCCGATCGGCTCAGGAGGTGGGCGACCTGGGCGCCGTAGGTGTCGAGGCCCGGGGCCGGGCCCTCGGGGAGGCCCGGGAGGTGGGGGAGGAGGTCGCCGAAGGCGTTGACCTCGCCGACCAGGGCGCGTTGCCAGCGGGAGACCGGGAGCAGGTCGACGCCGACCATGGGGGAGCGGGGGAAGCAGCGGGCCGCGGCCTCCGCGGTGGCGAGCAGGTCGGGCCAGGCGGAGCCCGCCGCGGCCCGGGCGGTGGCGAGTTCGCCGCGGGCGCCGCCCAGGTGGAGGTTGGTCATCGGGTGGGGGCTGGTGCGGACCACCGCGTGGGTGGCCCGGCCGCCGACCACCACCACGCGGAGGTCCGCCGCCCGGCCGTCCTGCCCGGACTTCGGTATCCACTGCTCGACGTGCAGGCCCTCGGGGGCGAGCCGGTCGACCAGTTCGGCGACCTCCGCCCCGGAACGGTAGCGGCGCACCGCCAGCGAGTTGTGCAGCCCCTCGGGGGTGAGCTCGACCGAGGTGGTGGCCTGGACCCGGCCGCGCGGGCCGAACTCCAGCGCCACCACGCCGGACGCGGAGGAGCCGTGCACCGGCTTCAGGAACACCCGGCGCAGCCCGGCGGCCCGCAGCCGCTCCTGCAACTCCTCGAAGGAGGCCGGGAGTTCGCCGGGCAGCGCGCCCGGCACCGGTACTCCGGCGGCGGCCAGCGCCGCGTGGGTGCGCCGCTTGTCGAACATCACCGCGATCTCCCCGGGGTCGCCGAGCAGCCGGACGCCGGGCCGGGCGGCCAGCCCGCGCAGCGCGGCGAGCAGCCCGGCGTACCAGGCGGGGCCGCCCTCGACCCGGGTCGGCGCGTAGCCGGGGCCGAGGACGGGGCCGCGCAGCAGCCGGTCGGCCTCCGGGTCCTCGCCGGGCGAGTCGATCCGGACCACCGCCCCGGGCGGCAGCTCGTACCGTCCGCGCAGCAGGGCGGTCCAGGGCAGCACGGCGGGCTCCGGCAGGCCGGCGGCGCGGGCCGCGGCGGCGAACAGGGTGGCCCTGCGGTGCCCCGGGCAGCCCAGGACGACCAGCGGAGGCGGCGTCAACTCGGCTCCCCCTACTCGGAGATGGCGACGTAGCGCCAGTTGTCGCCCGGGTCCTCGGCGCCGGACAGGTCGACCGCCACACCGGGCAGGGCGTCCTTGAGGCGCTGCTGCATCCCGGCGGTGAGGTAGTGGTGGTGCAGGTCCAGTGTCTTCAGGTGGGTGAGCGGCTGGCCCTCAAGCAGCGCCGCCGCACCCTCGTCGGTGAGCGCGCCCATCGAGAGCGAGAGGCCGGTGAGCCGGGGGACCACGGGGGCGTGCGCGATCTCGGCGGCGATCCGGTCCTGCTCGACGGAGTTCTGCAGGCCGAGGTGGGTGAGCGCGGGCAGCGCGGTGCCGGAGAAGAACGGGGCGAGGTCCTGGAGCGTCCAGTCGCCGCCGTAGTTGTCGACGCCGAGCCAGAGCTCCAGCTTCTCCAACGCCGGGAAGGTGCTGGCGCCGACCGCGCGGACGATCACCGCGGGCAGGCCGCCGGCCTCCAGGCGCAGCGACTTCAGGTGCGCGTGCTCCACCGGGTCCAGGTGGTAGCGCTCCTGGTCCTCGTAGTCCTCGCTGGAGCCGCGCACCACCAGCTCCTCCAGCAGCGGGAAGGTCCGGAAGACCGGGGTGATGTCGGACATCTGGATCCAGGAGATCTCGCACTCCTCGAAGGTGATGTCGCAGAGGAACAGGGCGCGCAGCGCGGGGAGCCGGTCGGCCGCGCCGAGGATCAGCGGCAGCGCCTGCGACAGCGGCTGCGGCTCGTCCTCGAACCAGCGGCCCAGCACCAGGGCGGTGACCTGCGACAGGTCCACGGCGGTCAGGAACTTCTCCCACACCGTGGCGAAGCCCTCCTCGTCGTCGAAGTCCAGGCCGACCCGCCAGGCGGTGGCGGCCGCGGCCGGGAGCTCGCCCTTCTCCAGGGCGGTCCGGAAGTCGGTGACCGGGAGGCCGTGGAACTCCTCGACGTGCTGGTTGATCGTCATGCGCCGCTCCTCACGCTCGTGGTGGGGCCCCCGCGGGGCCGGAACCTGTCTACCAGTCGGAGCGGACGTTCACCCGCACAGCCACCGGCCGTGGCGCGGTTGTCGGTGGGGCGGCCTAGCTTTCCGGTCGGGAACCGCACCGGCCGCCGGGCCGGGCCGAGGACGGGAGGACACCCGTGTACCGCCAGGGTGACGTACTGATCGTGCCGATCGCACCGGGCGACGTCCCGGCCCCCGTGGCCCGGCTGCCCCGGCAGCCGAGGGACGCCCGGGGCCGGCTGGTGCTGGCCCTCGGCGAGGTGACGGGGCACGCGCACGCGGTGCTCGGCCCGGGCGAACTCGTCCGGGAGAGCGGGCCGTTCGCGCTCTCCTGGCTGCACCTGCCGGAGGGCGGCAAGGTCGTGCACGAGGAGCACGCCGAGATCGCGCTGCCCGGCGGCTGGTTCCGGGTCACCCGGCAGCGCGAGTACGTGCCGGGCGCGGTCCGCATGATCGCCGACTAGCCCCGACTGCCCGGTAGCGCCCGGTGGCACCCGGTAGCGACCCCACCCGTACGAGACGAGGACAGAGACAGATGAGCACCCAGCTGACGGGCCGTCCGGCCGACCTCTCGGTGGCGCACTGGCGGTCGGTCGCCGCCGCCACCGGCCCGGCCGACCGGGCCACCGCCGAACAGGCCGTCCGGGCCGCCTACCGGGCCGCCGGGCTGGCCGAGCCGGCCGAGTTCCGCTGGTACCCGTCGCCGCTCGCCGCCGTCACCGAACTGCTCGACGGCACGCGGGACTTCGGGGCGAGCGTACGCGAGCGGGTGCGCACCGCCGCCTGGGAGCGGGCCCGCACCCGGGCGCTCGCCGCGCTCGGCCCCGGCGGCTGGGCCGAGCTCTGGGCCGCCACCGGCGCCACCCTCGCCCCCGTCACCGCGCTGCCCGCCGAACGGGTCCGCACCGCGCTGCTCGACCGGATCGCCCCCGAGCCCGAGCCGATCGAGAGCTGGAGCGAGGCCCGCAAGCCCGCCAACCAGCAGCTCCGCCGACAGGCCGGCGAGGCCCGCGCCGACGTCCGGCTCGCCCTGCTGGACGCGGTGGCCGGCCAGCACGACGCCGCCTGGTTCGCCGCCTTTGACACCGCCGGCACCGGCGACGAGGCCCTGGCCGCGCTGGCCGGCGTCGCCCGCCAGACCGGCTGGTGGTGGCCCTACGAGCGCACCGTGCTGCTCAGCGAACGCCCCGTCGCCCTGCACCGCGACGAGGCCGGCCGGCTCGACCGCGCCGACGGCCCCGCGCTCGCCTACGCCGACGGCTTCGCGCTGCACGCCTGGCGCGGCATGCCCGTCCCCGCCGACTTCCCCGAGCGGCTGACCGGCCTCACCCCCGAGCGCATCCGCACCGAGGAGAACGCCGAGCTGCGCCGGGTGATGCTGGAGCACTTCGGCTACGACCGCTACCTCGCCGAGTCCGGCGCCGAGCCCCTGCACCGGGACGAGACCGGCGTGCTGTGGCGCATCCAGCTCCCCGACGACGAGCCCGTCGTCATGGTCGAGGTGGTCAACTCCACGCCCGAGCCGGACGGCACCTCCCGCACCTACTACCTGCGCGTCCCGCCCGCCACCCGCACCGCCCGGGCCGGCGTCGCCTGGACGTTCGGCGTCGAGGAGAAGGACTACCGCCCGCTGCGGCAGACCTGACGGCCCGCCGGAACCGCCCTGTCAAGGGTGCGGCACGCCGAGAAGCCCACCGGGCCGGCTGCTTCGAACGGGAGGAATTCGCCGAGCCGACACCACTGTTCCGCAGGCGAGACCCGCTGATATACCTCTGTTCCGGGGTGGGAACCCGCCCGCTCCCGAGACGAACAGGTGGTGACGGGCAGTGAAGCTCCTCCGCGTGGGCCCGGCGGGCGCAGAACGACCGGTCGTCCTGGCACCCGACGGCACCGCCCGCGACCTCACCCCCCTCACCCCCGACCTCGACGGCGACTTCCTCGCCGCCCTCGACCCGGCCGCGCTCGACCTCGCCGCCCTCCCGCGGGTCGACCTCGCCGGGCAGCGGATCGGCCCGCCGGTCGCCCGCCCCGGCAAGATCGTCGGCATCGGCCTCAACTACCGCGACCACGCGGCCGAGGCCGGCGCCGCGATCCCGACCGAGCCGGTGGTCTTCCTCAAGCCCACCAACACCCTGGTCGGCCCGCACGACCAGGTGCTCGTGCCGCGCGGCAGCGAGAAGACCGACTACGAGGTCGAACTCGCCGTCGTCATCGGGCGCACCGGCCGCTACCTCGACTCCGCGACGGACGCCGCCGCGATCATCGCCGGCTACGCCGCCGTCAACGACGTCACCGAACGCGCCTTCCAGTTCGAGCGCGGCGGCCAGTGGGACAAGGGCAAGTCCGCCGAGACCTTCACCCCCCTCGGCCCCTGGCTGGTCACCCCCGACGAACTCGGCGACCCCCAGTCCCTCGACCTGCGCCTGTGGGTCAACGGCGAACTCCGCCAGGACGGCAGCACCGCGGACATGATCTTCCCGGTCCACGAGACCGTCCGCTACCTCACCCACTTCATGCGCCTCGACCCCGGCGACATCATCATCACCGGCACCCCCGCCGGCGTCACCCTCGGCCGCCCGGGCACCCCCTTCCTCCGCGCCGGCGACAAGGTGGCCCTCGAAGTCACGGGCCTCGGCCGCCAGGAGATCACCATGGCGAGCAGCTAGGGAGCCCCGTCAGGGCCCCGCCGGGCTTCGCGGGAGCGAAGCTCCAGGGGCCCGGGGAACGGCGGCGCCGAGTGGCGGGTGACCGACGGGCCGCGGAGCGCCGACCCCGTTTCGGGCCGAAGGTCTTTCGGCCGACGCCCCGTAGCGCCCCACTGTGCTCCGGCGTTCAGCCTCTCGGCCCCGCCGTTCCCCGGGCCCCTGATTTCTCCCGTCCCGCCTGCCGAAAAGTTTCCTCAGAAGCCGATGTCGCGCAGGCGCGTCAGCAGCACTCCCGCCGGGCTGTCCGTGGTCTCCAGCTGGAGCCAGCCGTGCAGGACCTCCGCGGTCTGGCCGTCGCGGACGGCCGTCGCCGCTGCCATCACCACGAACTGGTCGACCAGCCACGCGCAGAGCGAGTCGACCGGGATCTGGCGGCCCTCGTCGAGCCAGCTGATCGCGGAGGCCTCGACCACCGAGATCCAGGAGCGCACCAGCAGGGTGAGCCGGGGCCCGGCCTCGCGGACGCCGAGGTGGCGCAGGGTGCGCCGGAGCGCCGCGCGGCGGACGTCGTCGACGATCGCGCTGGTGCGCCCGGTCTCGACGACGGAGCCGCCGCGCAGCAGCGCGCCGTAGCCCGCCGCGTGCTCGCCGACGAAGTCGAAGTAGCGGTGCAGGACGGCGCCGAGCTGCTGGGTGGGGGTGCCGGTGGTGGGCTCGACCGTGAAGCGGGTGGTGAGTTCGGAGGCGGCGCTGCGCAGTGCGGCTTCGTAGAGCTGCTGCTTGCCGCCGGCGAAGTAGCGGTAGACGAGCGGGCGGGAGGCCCCGGCGGCCTCCGCGACGTCGTCGAGCGAGACCTCCTCGGGCGGGCGGGAGGCGAACAGTTCGAGGGCGACGGCGATGAGTTGCTCGCGCCGCTGCTGGACGGGCAGTCGGCGGTAGGCGGCCCGCCGGGGGCGCTCCACGGCGGTCTGGTCGACGGTGCTCCCGGCGGGGCCCTCGACGGAGGGGGAGGTCGCTGCCATGGGTGCCAGGGTAATCGCCGGGCGGGGCGCCGCACCACTTCGGCGTTGCCCCGACCGGCGGGTTCTCCCGGCCGCGGACCCGGGGCGGTCGCAGAATGTGACGAGGTGTCAGCGGGGAGTGCGGCGAGGAGCGGCCGGTGCGGTGGGTGCGGGCGGTCGAGCGGTGGGTCGGGAAGTCCCCGGGGACGTACGTGTGGCTGGCACTGCTCGCGCTGACCAGCTTCGTGGTGGCCCGGGAGGACCCGGGGACGCTGGACTTCTTCCTGCAGCAGCGGTCCACCAACCTCGACCACCTGACCTCGGACCCGGTCCGGGTGCTGCTGGCCAGCCTGATCTGGACGGAGCAGGCGAACTTCCCGTTCTACTTCGTGCTGTTCCACGTCTTCCACGTCCCCGCCGAACGCTGGCTGGGCACCCGGCGCTGGCTGACGGTGGCGCTGACCGCGCACGTGGTGGCGACGTTCGTCAGCGAGGGCGTGGTGGCCTGGGGCGTGCACCGGCACCTGCTGCCGGAGAACCTGTCGACCACCGTGGACGTCGGGGTGTCGTACGCGCTGGCCGGCGTCGAGGGGGTGCTGACGTACGCGCTGGCCGGCGCCTGGGGGCTGGTGTACGGGTACGGGCTGATCGGGTTCTACCTGGTGCCGCTGCTGCTCTCGCACACCTTCACCGACCTGGGGCACTTCTGCTCGGTGCTGATCGGCCTGGCGTTCCGGCCGTTCACCCGGGGGCGGCCGCGCTGGGACCCGTGGCGGACCGTCAGCGCGCTGCGGGGGCGGAAGGGGTGACGACGGCGATACCGAAGAGGGGTTGAATTCGCCTGCGGCTACGACAGGATGGCCGGATGGCTCATGAACTCAACGACGCGCTTCCGAGCGGCCCCACCCCGCGCCGCCTCGCCGACGACTACGTCCACGCCCTCGCCGCGGCCGACCCGCTGACCGCGGTCTACCTCGGCCTCAACCCGGAGGACGACGGCCTGCCCGACCTCTCCCCGGCGGGCATCGAAGCACTCGCGGAACTCGGCCGCCGCACCCTCGCCGCCCTGGACGCACTGGAGGCGGCCGGCCCGGTGGAGGACGAGGCGGAGCGCCGCTGCGCCCGGCTGCTGCGCGAGCGGCTGACCGCCGAACTGGCCGTGCACGACGCGGGCGAGGGCTACCGCACGGTCCGCAACCTGGGCTCGCCGGTGCACAACACCCGTGAGATGTTCACCCTGCTGCCCACCGACACCGACGAGGACTGGCTGCGGCTGGGCCGCCGGCTGGCCCGCTTCCCGCTGGCGATGGCCCAGTACCGGGAGAGCCTGGAGGAGGGCGTCCGGCGCGGCCTGCTGTCGGCGCCCCGTCAGGTCGACACCGTGGTCGGGCAGTTCGCCGAGTGGCTGGAGGGCGAGCGGCCCGGCGGCTGGTTCGGCGAGCTGGTCTCCGCCGCGCCCGAGCACCTGCGCGAGCAGCTGACCGCCACCGCGGTCGAGGCCACCACCGCCCTCGCCGAGCTGCGGGACTGGCTGCGCGACGGCTACGGCCCGGCCGCCCAGGGCACCCCCGACGCGGTCGGCCGGGAGCGCTACACCCGCTGGGTGCGCTACTGGACGGGCTCCGAGCTGGACCTGGACGAGGCGTACCGCTGGGCCTGGGAGCAGTTCCACGAGCTGGACGCGCAGATGCGGGTCGAGGCGGAGAAGGTCCGGCCGGGCGCGACCCCGATGCAGGCGATGAAGTGGCTGGAGACCGACGGCCCGGCGATCCGCGGCGAGCAGGCGGTGCAGGAGTACCTGCAGGGCCTGATGGACCGGGCGATCAGCGACCTGCAGGGCGTGCACTTCGACCTGGCCGAGCCGCTGCTGAAGGTGGAGTCCCGGATCGCCCCGGCGGGCAGCGCCGCGGCCCCGTACTACACCCAGCCCTCGCTGGACTTCTCCCGCCCCGGCCGGACCTGGCTGCCGACCCTGGGCCGGGAGTCCTTCCCGGAGTGGGACCTGGTCTCCACCTGGTACCACGAGGGCGTCCCCGGCCACCACCTGCAGCTCGCGCAGTGGACGCTGGTCGCGGACCGGCTCTCCACCTACCAGGTCACCCTGGGCGGCGTCAGCGCCAACCTGGAGGGCTGGGCGCTGTACGCGGAGCGCCTGATGGACGAGCTGGGCTACCTCACCGACCCCGGCCACCGGCTCGGCTACCTGAACGCGCAGATGATGCGCGCCCTGCGGGTGATCGTCGACATCGGCATGCACGCCGAGCTGGACTTCCCGGCCGACTCCCCGTTCGCCCCCGGCGAGCCGATGCTGCCGGAGCGCGCCCGCGAGTTCTTCGGCGCGTACTGCGGCCTGTCGAAGGGCTTCCTGGACAGCGAGCTGGTCCGCTACCTGGGCCTGCCCGGCCAGGCGATCGGCTACAAGCTCGGCGAGCGGGCCTGGCTGCGCGGCCGGGCCGCGGCCCGGGCGGCGGCCGAGGCGGACGGCGGCGAGTTCGACCTCAAGGCCTGGCACATGGCGGCGCTCTCGCAGGGCTCGCTGGGCCTGGACGACCTGGTGGCCGAGCTCGGCGCGCTGTAGCCGGAGGAGCGTCCCGGGTGGCCGTTGCGGCCGGGCACCCGGGGCCGCCTCCCGGAGAGGGGCCCCACCCCTCGGGGCCCCCGGGAGTCCACCCCTCGGGACGATTCGCCCCGAACGTCCCGCATGCTGACATCGGCGGGCATTGCCGGACGAATCGCCTTGCCGCTGCTCCGATCGGGGGTTTCCCTGGAGAGAGCGCCCTGCGCGCGCTGCCCCACTCCCGATCGCGGAAGGCGGCCCCCGGTGACCACCCCCGACACCCAGGCGGCGGACCCGCGCCGCTGGTGGGCCCTGGCGGTCATCGCCATCGCCCAGCTGATGATCGTCCTGGACGCGACGATCGTGAACATCGCACTCCCGTCCGCGCAGAAGGCCCTCGACATCTCCGACGCCAACCGGCAGTGGGTGATCACCGCCTACCTGCTGGCCTTCGGCGGCCTGCTGCTGCTCGGCGGCCGGATCGGCGACCTGTTCGGCCGCAAGCGGACCTTCCTGGTCGGCCTGATCGGCTTCGCCCTCGCCTCCGGCCTCGGCGGCTTCGCCACCAACGGCGGCATGCTGTTCGCCGCCCGCGCCCTGCAGGGCGCCTTCGGGGCGCTGCTCGCCCCGTCCGCGCTCGCGCTGCTCTCCGTCACCTTCCGCGACCCGCGCGAGCGGGCCACCGCGTTCGGCGTCTTCGGCGCGCTGGCCGGCGGCGGCGCGGCGATCGGCCTGCTCACCGGCGGCCTGCTCACCGAGTTCCTGTCCTGGCGCTGGTGCCTGTACGTCAACGTGCCGATCGCGGTGGTCACCGCCGTCGGCGCCTCCTACCTGCTGGTCCGCGACCACGTCGACCGCTCCCGCCGGGTCCGGCTCGACCTGCCCGGCGCGGTGCTCGGCTGCGGCGGCCTGCTGCTGATCGTCTACGGCACCTCGGAGGCGGTCACCCGCGGCTGGAGCGACTGGCTGGTGCTGACCGCGCTCTGCACCGGCGTCGCCCTGCTGGCGGTGTTCGCCCTGGTCGAGCGGCGCACCGAGCACGCGCTGCTGCCGATCCACCTGATCTCCGACCGCAACCGGGCCGGCGGCGCGCTCGCCGTCGGCCTCGCGGTGATCGGCATGTACGGCCTGTTCCTGTTCCTCACCTACTACCTGCAGGGCATCCAGGGCTACTCGCCGATCAAGGCGGGCGTCTCCTTCCTGCCGATGACCGCCGCGATCGTGCTCAGCGCGGCCGGGATCGCCTCCCGCCTGATGACCCGCCTCCCGACCCGCAACCTGGTCGTCCCCGGCCTGCTGCTCGGCGCCGCCGGGATGGCCTGGCTCACCCAGCTCAAGGTGGACAGCTCCTACCTGACCATGGTGCTGCCCGCCGAACTGCTGCTCGGCCTCGGCATGGGCCTGGTCTTCATGCCGACCATGAACCTGGCCACCCTGGGGGTCGCCCCCGAGGAGACCGGCGCCGCCTCCGCCATCATCAACAGCGCCCAGCAGGTGGGCGGTTCGATCGGCACCGCGCTGCTCAACACGATCGCCGCCAGCGTCACCGCCACCTACCTGACCACCCGCAACCCCGCCGACCCGCTGGTCCAGGCCCGGGGCGCGGTGCACGGCTACGCGGTCGCCACCACCGTCGCCATGGGCATCCTGCTGGCCGCCGCGGTGATCGCCTTCCTGCTGATCGACCACCGCCCCGCCCCCGGCGAGGCCGAGGGCCGGGACGCCGCCGCCGAGGCCCGCGCCGCCGTCTGACCCGCGCCGCCGTCCGACCCGCTCCGTCCGCACCGGCACCCGGCCCGACCGGGTGTCGGTGCCCGCTGTCGGCCGCCGCCGTGAGACCCTGCTGTCCGCCGTCGGAACATTCACCACTCTCCCAGGTCGGGATCACCGCATTCCCAGGTCGGGAGCGGAGACTCGGAACGCATCGAGAGGTGTCCGCGTCGGCAACGCGGGTACGCGCACGGCCTACCGGACAGGGAGCGGGGGAAGCAGGATGGGACGGCACACCAGACCGCGCGAGCGCCGCCTGCCGCGGCCGCGCTCGCTCGCCCTGACCTCGGTCCTCGCCGTCGGCGTGGTCGCCGCGACCACCGCCGTCGGGCTGTACTCCGCCGGGCTGCCGGGCAGCGCCCCCCACCACCCCAGCACCGACAGCGTGGCGATGGCCGGCGACCTCCGCCCGGCGAGCCCGAGCCCGAGCCCGAGTGCCGACGCCAGCCCGAGTGCCGACGCCAGCCCGAGTGCCGACGCCGGCGCGAGCGCGAGCCCCGCCGCGACGCCGACCCCGGGCGACCCGGCGGCCCCCGACGTCCGGCAGGCCGTCGACCCCACCGCCGACACCGCCCGCCCCGCCCCCAGCAGCGCGCCGCCCAGCGACCCGCTCGGCGTCACCGCGGTCGCCGCCGACACCGCCGAGTCCCGCCGGGTCGGCGCCCTGTTCTCCGGCACCGTCGGCCCCGGGAACCACTTCTGCACCGCCAGCGTGATCGACAGCCCCGGCCGGAACCTGATCCTCACCGCCGCACACTGCCTGTCCGGCGCGAGCGGCGTCACCTTCGTCCCCGGCTACCGCGACGGCCAGGCCCCGTACGGCAGTTGGAAGGTCACCAAGGTCTACACCTCGGACGGCTGGCAGAACGGGAGCGACCCCGACGAGGACTTCGCGATCCTCGCCGTCGCCCCCGGCCCCGACGGCCGGCGGATCGAGGACGTGCTCGGCGGCAACCCGATCGGCACCGACGCGAGCCCGACGGCGCGCAGCCGGATCTACGGCTACCCCGCCGGCAGCGAGCAGCCGATCAGCTGCACCAACGACACCGGCCGGCAGGACACCTACCAGCGCCGGATCGACTGCCCGTCCTTCCCCGGCGGCACCAGCGGCGGCCCGTTCCTGGAGGTCTCCACCGGCGAGGTGATCGGCGTCATCGGCGGCTACCAGCAGGGCGGCGACACCGACGACACCTCCTACAGCGCCGTCTTCGACCACACCGTCGGCGACCTGCTCGCCCAGGCGGGCTGACGCCCCGTCAGGAACCCGCCCCGCCCTCCCGCCCGTCGGTGCCGACACCCACAATGGGGCGTCGCCGCACACGAACAGGAGGCCGGCCCAGGTGTTCCGCCGCTGGTGGTTCCTCGACGCCCTACGCCCCGCCGGTCCGACGGGCGCCGCCCCGCGCCCCGGCCGCCGCGAGATCAAGGCGCACAACGCCCTGGTGCTCGGCGAGTGGGAGGCCCTGCGCGCCCGGCTGCGGGAACTCGCCGCCGAACGCGTCGCCACCGCCGGCACCGTCTTCCGGGCCGCCGAACTCCAGCTGCTCACCGAGGAGTCGGCCGCCCGCCGGGCCTACCAGTGGGCCCTGGAGGCGTACGAGGCGGCCGGCCGGCTGCTCGACACCGCCGACCGCCCCGACACCGACCTGCCGGACCTGGCCGCCGCCGTGGTGCTCGCCGAGCAGGCCGTCGAACGGCTCGCCGCCGCCCACCTGCTGCACGCCGGGCAGCGCCCCGACCCGCTCGCCGTCCGCTGCTACTACAACCCGCTGCACGGCCCCGCCGCCCCCGCGCCCGCCCGCACCGGCAAGAAGGCGCACCGGACCGCCGCCCGGGAGGCCGCCGCCGACCGCCGCCCCGCCTGCCCGTCCTGCCGCCGGGCGATCCTGGCCGGCCAGCAGCCGGACGTGCTGCCCGCACTGCTCCCCGCCAAGGCCGTCCCGGGCCGCACCGGGCCCGCGCTGGTCCCGTACTACAGCGTCCCGCGCCAGTGGTCCCCGTGGTCCACCACCGCCTGCGGCGCCTACGACCCGGGCACCCCGGCCCTGGTCCTGCGCGGCGAGCACCGGCGGCACCCGCCGCGCTGACGCACCGTCGGGCGACGGTCCGTCAGGACGCGGCGGGGGCGAAGCCGCCGTGCGAGCCGCCGTCCAGCAGGGCGGCCCAGTCCAGCGGGCCCGCCAGGTCGGAGCGCCGGGGGAGCGAGACCACCAGCGCGCCGCCGGTCCGCTCGACCTGCGCACACCAGGCGGCGACGGCGTCCAGCTCGGCCTCGCTGCCCAGGGTCGGCAGCACGCAGCCCGCCTCGCCGGGCCCGTCCAGCAGGCAGAGCGTCAGCCGGGCCATCAGCTGCCAGCCCGCCAGCGCGGGCACCGCGCCGTCGACGGTGCGCAGCACCGGGAGCGCCTCGTGCACCGGTGCCCCGGCCAGCAGCAGGATCGGCGCGGACGCCCCCGACACGTAGCGCACCTGTTCGTGCGAGATCATCATGCGGGCATCCTGCCGGAGCCCTCCGACGCCGCCGCCAGCAGCCCCGCCGGGGCGGCCCAGGCCCGGTCGGTGGGCAGCGGGCTGTCGCCCAGCTCGACCCAGGTGGTGTCCAGGTGCCGGACCGCCCGGCCGTCGGTCCACCAGCGCGAGGTCGGGCCGGACGCCTCCGGGATCGGGCGGGCCGCCGCCCCGTCGACCTCCGCCGGGTCCAGCTCCGGCGCGCCGCGCAGCGCGTGCAGCAGCGCGTCGGTCTCGATCAGGTGGTCCAGCGAGGGGAAGGCCGACACCTCGGGCTCGCCGTCCCGGCCGATCACCACGGTGCCGTCCAGCAGCAGGCGCGCGCCCGGCACGCCGTCGGTGGCCGGGTGCACCGCGGACCGGAACTCGACCCGCGGGTCGCCCGGCTCCGGGTCCAGCACCGGGTCGAGGAAGACCTGCTCGCCGAAGAACGGGCTCGGCCAGCTCAGCCCCGCGTACCGCTCCCGCAGCTCGTGCAGCCGGGCCACCGGGTCGCCCGGCACCGTACCGAACACCTCCAGCAGCCGCCGGCGCAGCTCCATGTCGTCGTGCTCGTACGCGACCGGCACCACGCCCGCGCGCCCGTGCGCGCGGAGGAAGGCGGCGGCCCGCGCGGTCAGCCCCGACGGCGGTTCCCAGACAAGCGGCACGGTCGGCCCCCCACGGACGAACGATCCCGGACAGACGAAGAAGGCCCAGATCCAAGGGACCTGAGCCTCGTTCACACACTTCCTGCGAAGTGCCCCCGGTAGGATTCGAACCTACGCACCCGCCTCCGGAGGGCGGTGCTCTATCCCCTGAGCTACGGGGGCCTGGGCGAACCTCGCGGTGCTGCCCGGCCTTGCGGGGAAAACACTACCAGGGAAACAACGTGGTCCGTGCACGGGTTTCCGACGGCGGCCGGACGCGCCGTCAGGAGGTGACCGGCAAGTGCTCGAAAGCCCGGACGGGGCGGGCCGGCCGCCACTACCCTCGGTGAGGTGGCGGTGGCGTCGGGGCGGGTCCTCGTGGTGGACGACAGCGAGGTGATCCGCCGGCTGATCAGGGTCAACCTGGAGCTGGAGGGCTTCGAGGTGGTGACCGCCGCCGACGGTGCCGAGTGCCTGGAGGTGGTCCGCCGGGTCGCCCCGGACGTGATCACCCTGGACGTGGTGATGCCCCGGCTGGACGGGCTGCGGACGGCGGCCCGGCTGCGCGCCGCGTACGACACCGCGCACCTGCCGATAGCGATCGTCAGCGCCTGCACGCCGGCCGACCTGGAGCGCGGCGAGTCGGTGGGGGTGGACGGCTACCTGGCGAAGCCCTTCGACCCGGCGGACCTGGTCGCGCTGGTCGGGCGGCTGTGCGGGCAGGCCCGGACGGCGGCGCCGGGCCGGCGCCGGTTCGCCTACGACTTCGGGGCGATGCCCCAGGTGCCCGCCCAAACCAGCCGCGATTCAGCCCTGAGCGAACAGGCGCAGGAACTCGTCCGGCCGGAGGAGCCCCGCCCGTGAGATGTGCCCGTCAGCGGCGACGTCCGCCGGGACGAAGCACGCCCGGGGGGCGCGACGCGCCCGCCCGACGGCAAACCGAGTGGCGGCCGGGTACCCCGTCTCGCCTAGGCTTGGCACCGTGACACCCGCAGAACTCTCCCAGGCAGTCCAGGCCGCCGTCAGCACCGCCATCACGGCGGGCGAGCTGACCGTCGACGTGCCCGCGCACGTGACGGTCGAGCGGCCCAAGAACAGGGACCACGGCGACTACGCCACCAACGTGGCCCTCCAGCTCGCGAAGCCGGCCGGCAAGCCGCCGCGAGCCGTCGCGGAGATCCTGGCCGGACGGCTGCGAGAGATCACCGGCGTCGCGAAGGTCGACATCGCCGGTCCGGGCTTCCTCAACATCACGCTGGACGCCGCCACCCAGGGCGAGCTGGCGCGCACCATCGTCGAGGCGGGCGAGGCGTACGGCCGCAACGAGGCGCTCAAGGGCCTGAAGATCAACCTGGAGTTCGTCTCGGCGAACCCGACCGGCCCGATCCACATCGGCGGCGTCCGCTGGGCCGCCGTCGGCGACTCGCTGGCCCGGGTGCTCAAGGCCACCGGCGCCGAGGTGTCCACCGAGTACTACCTCAACGACGCCGGCGTGCAGATCACCAAGTTCGCCAAGTCGCTGAAGGCCGCCGCCAACGGGCAGCCGGTGCCGGAGGACGGCTACGTCGGCGAGTACATCACCGACATCGCCAAGGCCGTCACCGACGGCGTCCCCGGCATCCTCGACCTGCCCGCGGACGAGCAGCTGCAGACCTTCCGCACCGAGGGCCTGAAGCTGATGGTCGCCGAGATCCAGCGCTCGATGGCCGAGTTCGGCGTGCACTTCGACACCTGGTTCTCCGAGCGGACGCTGCACGACTCCGGCGCCGTCGAGAAGGCCATCGAGCGGCTCCGCGAGCAGGGCCACGTCTTCGACCGGGAAGGCGCGATCTGGCTGCGCACCACCGACTTCGGCGACGACAAGGACCGCGTCCTGATCAAGGCCGACGGCGAGACCACCTACTTCGCCGCCGACGCCGCCTACTACCTGAGCAAGCGGGACCGCGGCGCGGAGGTCTCGGTCTACATGCTCGGCGCCGACCACCACGGCTACGTCAACCGCCTCAAGGCCATCGCGGCCTGCGCCGGCGACGACATGGACCGCAACATCGAGGTGATGATCGGCCAGTTCGTGAAGATGCTGCGCGACGGCAAGGAGGTCCGGCTCTCCAAGCGCGCGGGCAACATCATCACGATCGACGACGTGATCGACTGGATCGGCGTGGACGCGGCCCGCTACATGCTGGTCCGGCAGTCCACCGACTCCACCATCACCATCGACATCGACCTGGTGACCAGCACGTCCCGGGAGAACCCGGTCTACTACGTGCAGTACGCGCACGCCCGGATGAGCGCGGTGCAGCGCAACGCGGTGGAGAAGGGCATCACCCGCAGCGCGGACTTCAAACCGGAGCTGCTGAACAGCGAGTGGGAGAACGCCCTGCTCGGCCAGCTCGGCGAGTTCCCGCGGGTGCTGGCCAAGGCCGGCGAGCTGCGCGAGCCGCACCACGTGGCCACCTACCTGGAAGAACTGGCCCGGGCCTACCACCGGTTCTACGACAACTGCCAGATCCTGCCGAAGGGCGACGAGGAGGTCACCGACCTCACGCACGCCCGCCTCTGGCTGGCCGACGCCACGCGAACGACGCTGGCCAACGGCCTCGGCCTGCTGGGCGTCTCGGCGCCCGAGCGGATGTAAAGCACCACACCCCCGAAGCACAGCAGGGGGCGGCGACCGGTCGACGGAGACCGGTGGCCGCCCCTCGCCATAGGTCGAGGAAGTACCGCAGATGTCTCGCTCCGCCCACCCCGCCGGCCCCCGCCACGGCGACGTGCTGCCCGAGGGCCACTACCAGGCCCCGCCCGCCGACCTGAACGCCCTGGACCCGAAGGTCTGGTCGCGCACCGTGGCCCGGAACGCCGAGGGCGCCGCCACCGTCGGCGGCGTCGACGTGCGCACCCTGGCCGCCGAGTACGGCACCCCCGCGTACGTCCTGGACGAGGCCGACTTCCGGGCCCGCGCCCGGGCCTGGCGGGACGCCTTCGGCGACAGCGCCGACGTGTACTACGCGGGCAAGGCGTTCCTCTCCAAGGCCGTGGTGCGCTGGCTGCACGAGGAGGGCCTGAACGTCGACGTCTGCTCCTCCGGCGAGCTGCACGTGGCGCTGGCGGCCGGCATGCCGGCCGGGCGGATCGCGCTGCACGGCAACAACAAGTCGGTGCAGGAGCTGGAGCAGGCCGTGAAGGCCGGGGTCGGCCACATCGTGGTCGACTCCTACCAGGAGATCGAGCGGCTGGCGGAGATCGCCGAGGCGCAGGGCGTCCGGCAGCCGGTGCTGATCCGGATCACCGTCGGCGTCGAGGCGCACACCCACGAGTTCATCGCCACCGCGCACGAGGACCAGAAGTTCGGCCTCTCGCTCACCGGGGGAGCGGCCGCCGAGGCGGTCCGCCGGGTGCTGGCCGAGCCGGCGCTGGAACTGCGCGGCATCCACTCGCACATCGGCTCGCAGATCTTCGACTTCGCCGGCTTCGAGGTGGCCGCCCGCCGGGTGGTCGGCCTGCTCGCCGAGGTCCGCGACGAGCACGGCGTCGAGCTGCCGGAGATCGACCTCGGCGGCGGCCTCGGCATCGCCTACACCCCCGAGGACGACCCGCGCGAGCCCGCCGAGATCGCCGCCTCGCTCCGCGAGATCGTCCGACGGGAGTGCGCCGCCGCCGAGTTGACGGCCCCGCGGATCTCGGTCGAGCCCGGCCGGGCGATCGTCGGCCCGACCGCGTTCACGCTGTACGAGGTCGGCACCGTCAAGGCGCTGGAGGGACTGCGCACCTACGTCAGCGTGGACGGCGGGATGTCCGACAACATCCGCACCGCGCTGTACGACGCCGAGTACTCGGTGGCGCTGGTCTCCCGCACCAGCGAGGCCGAGCCGATGCTGGTCCGGGTGGTCGGCAAGCACTGCGAGTCCGGCGACATCGTGGTCAAGGACGCCTTCCTGCCCGCCGACCTGGCCCCCGGCGACCTGATCGCGGTGCCCGCCACCGGCGCCTACTGCCGCTCGATGGCGAGCAACTACAACCACGCCCTCAAGCCCCCCGTGCTGGCCGTCGCGGACGGCGCGGCCCGGGTGATCGTGCGCCGCGAGACGGAGGAGGATCTCCTGCGGCTCGATATCGGCTGACGAAATTTTCGTCTCAGAACGTGGACCGGCCGTAGATCCGTGCGGAAAGTCCCGGAGACTGGTACGGACAGGAAGACCCCCGGGGACGACGGAACGCCCCGACGGGGACCGAAGAATGCAGAGCGGAGTCGGATGATGCGTACGCGCCCGCTGAAGGTGGCGTTGCTGGGCTGTGGTGTGGTGGGCTCCGAGGTGGCGCGCATCATGACGACGACGGCCGACGACCTCGCCGCGCGCATCGGCGCCCCGGTCGAGCTGGCCGGCATCGCGGTCCGCCGCGCCGGGCGGGCCCGCCCCGGGGTGCCCGAGCACCTGCTCACCACCGACGCCGAGGCCCTGGTCGGCCGCGGCGACATCGACGTGGTGATCGAGGTGGTGGGCGGCATCGAGCCGTCCAGGTCGCTGCTCCTGAAAGCCTTCGAGAACGGCGCCTCGGTGGTCTCCGCCAACAAGGCGCTGCTCGCCCGGGACGGCGCCGAGCTGCACGCCGCGGCCGCCGCGGCCGGCGTCGACCTCTACTACGAGGCCGCCGTGGCCGGCGCCATCCCGCTGCTCCGCCCGCTGCGCGAATCGCTGGCCGGCGACAAGGTGAACCGGGTGCTCGGCATCGTCAACGGCACCACCAACTTCATCCTCGACAAGATGGACTCCACCGGCGCCGGGTACTCCGAGGCGCTGGAGGAGGCCACCGCGCTCGGCTACGCCGAGGCCGACCCGACCGCCGACGTGGAGGGCTTCGACGCCGCCGCCAAGGCCGCCATCCTGGCCGGGATCGCCTTCCACACCAAGGTCACCGCCGCGGACGTCTACCGCGAGGGCATCACCGAGGTCACCGCGGCCGACATCGCCTCCGCCAAGCAGATGGGCTGCGTGGTCAAGCTGCTGGCGATCTGCGAGCGGGCCGCCGACGGCGCCTCGGTCACCGCCCGGGTGCACCCGGCGATGATCCCGCTCAGCCACCCGCTGGCCTCGGTCCGCGAGGCGTACAACGCGGTCTTCGTCGAGGCCGAGGCGGCCGGCCGGCTGATGTTCTACGGCCCCGGCGCGGGCGGCGCGCCCACCGCCTCCGCCGTCCTCGGCGACCTGGTCGCGGTCTGCCGCAACAAGGTCAACGGCACCACCGGCCCCGGCGACTCGGTCTACGCCGCGCTGCCCGCCAAGCCGATGGACGAGGTGGTCACCCGCTACCACGTCAGCCTGGACGTGGACGACCGCGCGGGCGTGCTCGCCCAGGTCGCCTCGGTCTTCGCCGAGCACGGCGTCTCCATCGACACCGTGCGCCAGCAGGGCCGCGACGGCGACGCCGCGCTCGTCGTGGTCACCCACCGCGCCGCCGACGCCGCCCTGTCGGCGACGGTCGACAAGCTCCGCGCACTGGACAGCGTGCGCGACGTGGCCAGCATCATGCGGGTCGAAGGGGAGTAAGCCGGTATGAACGCCTTTGCCGAAAGCACCGTCCGAGGCAGCCACACCCACCAGTGGCGCGGCCTCATCGAGGAGTACCGCGACCGCCTCCCGGTCAGCGCCTCCACCCCGGTGGTCACCCTGCTGGAGGGCGGCACGCCGCTGGTCCCCGCCCAGGTGCTCTCCGAGCGCACCGGCTGCGAGGTCTACCTCAAGGTCGAGGGCGCCAACCCGACCGGCTCCTTCAAGGACCGCGGGATGACCATGGCCATCTCCAAGGCCAAGGAGGACGGCGCGCAGGCCGTCATCTGCGCGTCCACCGGCAACACCTCCGCCTCCGCCGCCGCCTACGCGGTGCGGGCCGGCATGGTCTCCGCCGTGCTCGTCCCGCAGGGCAAGATCGCCCTCGGCAAGATGGGCCAGGCGCTGGTGCACGGCGCCAAGATCCTCCAGGTCGACGGCAACTTCGACGACTGCCTGACGCTGGCCCGCGAACTCTCCGAGAAGTACCCGGTCGCCCTGGTCAACTCGGTCAACCCGGTGCGCATCGAGGGCCAGAAGACCGCCGCCTTCGAGATCGTCGACATGCTCGGCGACGCCCCCGACCTGCACGTCCTCCCGGTCGGCAACGCGGGCAACATCACCGCCTACTGGAAGGGCTACCGCGAGTACGCGGCGGACGGCCTGGCCACGAAGACCCCCCGGATGTGGGGCTTCCAGGCATCCGGCTCGGCCCCTATTGTGGACGGCGCCCCGGTGCTCAAGCCGCAGACCATCGCCACCGCGATCCGGATCGGCAACCCGGCCTCCTGGGACTACGCGCTCGCCGCCCGGGACGACTCCGGCGGCCTCATCGACAAGGTGACGGACCGCCAGATCCTGTCCGCCTACCGGCTGTTGGCCGCGCAGGAGGGCGTCTTCGTCGAGCCCGCCTCGGCCGCCTCGGTGGCCGGCCTGCTCGCCAAGGCCGAGGCCGGACTGGTCGACCCCGGCCAGCGGATCGTCTGCACCGTCACCGGCAACGGCCTCAAGGACCCGGACTGGGCGGTGGCCGGCGCCCCGCAGCCGCAGATCGTCCCGATCGACCCCGAGACGGCCGCCCGCCGCCTGGGCCTGCTGGACTGACCCCGGCCCCGACTGACCCGGCGTCAACACGGTGAGCGGCGGGCCCACTCCGGGCCCGCCGCTCACGGCGCTTTCAGGTCATCCCACCGGCGGTTTCACGCTGCTCGGGGCAACACGCAAGATCGGAGCCGGGCAGGGTGTACCGCTCTGGAACCTCTCTTCGATACGCTTGACCCCGGCGGGCCGCGCCATGCTGCGCGCTCCTTCGCCCACCCCCGCCGCCGAACCACCGCAGGCCCCGTCGTCCGGGCCGCCTCCCCCACTTTCAGGAGTGTCCACCGCATGGCCGGTCCCGCGTTCCGCGCCGCCGCCGTCCGCGTCCGCGTTCCCGCGACCAGCGCCAACCTCGGCCCCGGCTTCGACGCCTTCGGCCTCGCCCTCGGCCTCTACGACGACGTGGTGGTCCGGGTCGCCGACTCCGGCCTGAGCGTGGACATCGCCGGCGAGGGCGCCGAGAACCTGGCCCGCGACGAGCGCCACCTGGTGGTCCGCTCGATGCGCGCCGCCTTCGACCGACTCGGCGGCCAGCCCCGCGGCCTCGAAGTGGTCTGCGCCAACCGGATACCGCACGGCCGCGGCCTGGGCTCCTCGTCCGCCGCGATCTGCGCCGGCATCGTCGCCGCCCGCGCCGTCACCATCGGCGGCGCCTCCGCCCTCGACGACGACGCGCTGCTGGCCCTCGCCTCCGAGCTGGAGGGCCACCCCGACAACGTCGCGGCCTGCCTGCGCGGCAACTTCACCGTCGCCTGGACGGAGGACGGCGGCGCCCGCACCATCACGCTCGACCCGTCCGACCGGGTGGTTCCGATCGTGTTCGTGCCGTCCACCGAGGTGCTCACCGAGACCGCCCGCGGCCTGCTCCCCAGGACGGTGCCGCTGTCCGACGCCGCGGTCAACGCCGGCCGCGCCGCGCTGCTGGTCGAGGCGCTCACCCGCCGCCCGGAGCTGCTGCTCACCGCCACCGAGGACCGCCTGCACCAGGACTACCGGGCCTCCGCCATGCCGGACAGCGCCGCCCTGGTCGCCGCGCTCCGCTCCGAGGGCGTCCCCGCCGTCATCTCGGGTGCCGGACCGACCGTGCTCGCGCTCACCGACGAGTCCGCCGCCGGCAAGGTGCTGGAGTTCGCCTCCGGCGACCATGAGCACAGTGCGGGGGGGCAGTTCGCGGCCCACCGGCTGGAGTTGGACCGCACCGGCGCCACCGTGCTGCCGCTCGACATGTGAGACGGACACGATTGACAAGCAAAGGGCTGGGGAATGTGTCAGGGGGTAGGTAGTGTTAACCTCATTGCTGCACCAGATGCCCACCGGGCCCGGTGCGACGCTTCCCGATCCCGTTCCCCCGTCCGCACGGGGGCCGGAAGCTCGGGAGCACGATTCTCCGGGAGCCCGCCACACCGCGTACGCAGCCTGCCTGCGCGACTGCGGCCCAACCCGAAGCCGTGACGGCACCTGACTCCCACCCCCGGCCTCCGCACTGAGGCCATGCCGGGCGGGTCCGCAGTGCCGCCGCGCGACGGGGGCCCGGGCATCGAACAGGCGCAGCGAGGTCGGCACGGAAACCGGCCGTCCGCGCCGCTTCGCACCACAGTGCACCGCACTCCGCAGCTCCTCGGAAGGACCAGCCTTCCGCAGGAATCCAGCCCCTGACCAGCGCAAAGAGACGCCGGTCAGGACAGCACAACCGGTCGCCGTGCCAGACAGGCCGACGTCCGCTCCAGGGAAGGACCCTTAGTGAGCGACACCACCGATCTGATGGGCGCGCGCCCGGACGCCGAGGCGTCGGACGCAGCCGCCGCCCCCGCGGCTCCGGCGCGACGCCGTCGTACCGCCGCCGCCGGCCTGGACGGCCTGGTCCTGGCCGAGCTGCAGAAGCTCGCCTCGACGCTCGGCATCAGCGGTACCGGGCGGCTGCGCAAGAGCCAGCTGATCGAGGCCATCAAGGAGAAGAGCGGCGGGGACCCGCTGCTCGCGGGCGCTTCCGCCCCCGCCGCTCCGGCCGCCAAGAAGACCGCCAAGGCCGCTGCCCCCGCCGCCGAGGCCGCCCCGGCCACCGCGGCTGCCCCGGTGGCCACGGACGAGAAGCCGGCCCGCCGGACCCGCGCCGCCGCGGCCGCCGAGCCGCAGGCGCAGATCGAGATCCCGGTGCAGGCCGCCGCCGAGACCGCGGCCGCCACCGCCCGGGCCGAGCGCCCGCGCCGCCGCGCCACCGCGGCCGCCGGCGCCCCGACCGCCGAGGCCCAGGCCGCCACCGCCGTCGAGACGGCGGCCCCCGCCGCCGAGGCCAAGGCCGAGACCCAGCGCCCGGCCGCCGCCGAGGGCGACTCCCGCCCCGAGCGCCGCGACCGCCGGGACCGGCGCGACCGCCGCGAGGGCGGCGAGCGCCCCGAGGCCGCCGCCGGCGACAGCGACAGCGAGATCCGCGAGTCCCGCCGGGACCGCCGCAACCGCCGCGAGCGCGACCGCGCCGACCGGCAGGGCGGCGGCCAGCAGCAGGACGGCGGCCAGTCCCGCCAGCAGAACCAGCAGAACAACAACCAGCAGCAGGGCGGCGCTCAGCAGCAGCAGGGCGGCGGCCAGCAGCAGGGCGGTTACGACGACGACGAGTTCGGCGACGGCCGCCGCGGCCGCCGCGGCCGGTACCGGGACCGCCGGGGCCGCCGCCGCGACGGCTTCGAGGGCACCACCGGCCCCGAGGTCCCGCTGAGCGACGACGACGTCCTGATCCCCGTCGCGGGCATCCTGGACATCCTCGACAACTACGCCTTCGTCCGGACCTCCGGCTACCTGCCCGGCCAGAACGACGTCTACGTCTCGCTGGCCCAGGTCCGCAAGCACGGCCTGCGCAAGGGCGACGCCATCACCGGCGCGGTCCGCCAGCCGAAGGACGGCGAGCGCCGCGAGAAGTTCAACGCCATGGTGCGGCTGGACTCCGTCAACGGCATGGACCCGGACAGCGGCCGCGGCCGCCCCGAGTTCGGCAAGCTGACCCCGCTGTACCCGCAGGAGCGCCTGCGCCTGGAGACCGACCCGGGCGTGCTGACCACCCGGATCATCGACCTGGTGTCGCCGATCGGCAAGGGCCAGCGCGGTCTGATCGTGGCCCCGCCGAAGACCGGCAAGACCATGATCATGCAGGCGATCGCCAACGCGATCACCCACAACAACCCCGAGTGCCACCTGATGGTCGTCCTGGTCGACGAGCGTCCGGAAGAGGTCACCGACATGCAGCGGTCGGTGAAGGGCGAGGTCATCTCCTCGACCTTCGACCGCCCCGCCGAGGACCACACCACGGTCGCCGAGCTCGCCATCGAGCGCGCCAAGCGCCTGGTGGAGCTGGGCCACGACGTGGTGATCCTGCTGGACTCGATCACCCGCCTGGGCCGCGCCTACAACCTGGCGGCGCCCGCCTCCGGCCGCATCCTGTCCGGTGGTGTCGACTCGACCGCGCTCTACCCGCCGAAGAAGTTCTTCGGCGCCGCGCGCAACATCGAGAACGGCGGCTCGCTGACCATCCTCGCCACCGCGCTGGTCGACACCGGCTCCCGGATGGACGAGGTGATCTTCGAGGAGTTCAAGGGCACCGGCAACATGGAGCTCAAGCTCGACCGGAAGCTCTCGGACAAGCGCATCTTCCCCTCCGTCGACGTGGACGCCTCCGGCACCCGCAAGGAGGAGATCCTGCTCGGCCACGAGGAGCTGGCGATCACCTGGAAGCTCCGCCGCGTCCTGCACGCGCTGGACTCCCAGCAGGCGATCGAGCTGCTGCTGGACAAGATGAAGCAGACCAAGTCGAACGCCGAGTTCCTGATGCAGATCGCCAAGAACACCCCGGGCTCGGGCGACTGACGCCCGCACCGCCCCACCGGAACCCCGCACCGCCCCCGGGCCGTGCGGGGTTCCGCGTTCTCCGGCACCCGGCCGCCGGACCGGCCGGTCACTTATGCTCGAAAGGTCGCGTTCAGGGCGAAATGAGGCGAAATGTCCGAGGAACGGAAGAACCGCACCCCGCGCCGCCGCGCCGTGCGGATCGCGTTGTTCGCGCTGGCCGGCCTCGTCCTGGTCGGCGCCGCACTGGGCGGGATCGCCTACTGGAAGCTGAACCGGAACATCCGCAGCGTCGACATCGCCGGGCAGCTCGGCACCGCCCGGCCGCCTGCCTCCACCGGGGGTGCCTTCAACCTGCTGGTGCTGGGCTCCGACTCGCGGGCCGGCTCCAACGGGAACCTGGCCGGCGGCGACACCGGCGGCACCGCCCGCTCCGACACCGCGATGGTGGTGCACGTCAACCAGGCGCACACCGCCGCCGCCGTGGTCTCGATACCGCGCGACACCCTGGTGCCCCGCCCGGTCTGCACCTCCGCCGACGGCAAGCAGGTCGCCGCCGCCCGCAGCGCGATGTTCAACTCCGCCTACGAGGTCGGTGGCCCGGCCTGCGCCGTGAAGACCGCCGAGCAGCTCACCGGGATGCGGATGGACCACTTCGTCGAGGTGGACTTCGCCGGCTTCGCCGCGCTGATCGACGCCATCGGCGGGGTGGACGTCACCACCACGGTCGCCATCGACGACAAGGACAGCGGCCTGCACCTGGACGCCGGCACCCACCACCTGGGCGGGCAGCAGGCGCTGGCCTTCGTCCGCACCCGGCACGGCGTCGGCGACGGCAGCGACCTGGGCCGGATCGAGCTGCAGAAGGAGATGGTCCGGGCGATGCTCGGGCAGGTCGGCTCGCTCGGCCTGGGCACGAACCCGGTGGCGATGTGGGGCCTCGGCGACAAGCTGACCAAGGCCCTGACCACCGACTCCGACCTGGCCTCGGTCAGCTCGCTGGTGGGCCTCGCGCAGACCGTGAAGAAGATCGGCCCGGACCAGCTCACCATGGTCACCCTGCCGGTGGTGTACGCCCCCGGCGACCCCAACCGGGTCGTCCCCAAGGCCCCCGAGGCGGCCCAGCTCTGGACGGCGCTGCGGGCCGACCAGGAGGTGCCGCGCGCGGTGGTCGAGCAGCAGCCGACCAACCCGGCGGCCGCCGCCCCGTCCGCCGCCCCGGCCGCTGCGGCGAGTGCCCGGAGCACGGAATAGGACGAACCGCCACCCGGTTTGGGAAGAAGCGGGCAGTGCTGGCACACTGGTCCGTCGGTCCCGGTTCACGTGCGGCTGTCCAAGGCCGCCGACCCGGTGCCCTCCCGATCAGCTAGGAGAATCCCTTGAAGTCCAACGTTCACCCGGAGTACGTGCTCACCAAGGTGACCTGCACCTGTGGCAACGAGTTCACCACCCGCTCCACCGAGACCAGTGGCGAGATCCGCGCCGAGGTCTGCTCGAACTGCCACCCGTTCTACACCGGCAAGCAGAAGATCCTCGACACCGGTGGCCGCGTCGCCCGCTTCGAGGCGCGCTTCGGCAAGAAGCTCTCCGGCGGCAAGGCCTAGCGCTTCCACGGCGCCGGTCTCGGACGTTCCCGTGCTCTGCACGGGGCGTCCGGGCCGGCGCCGTTCGCGTCCCTCCCCGACATCCCCCTCCGCCGCCGCGGCGCACCCCCAACGGAAGTAGGCCGATCCGATGTTCGAGGCAGTCGAAGAGCTCCTCGTCGAGCACGCCGACCTCGAGAAGAGGCTGGCCGACCCGTCCGTGCACGCCGACCAGGCGAACGCCCGCAAGCTGGCCAAGCGGTACGCCGAGCTGACCCCGATCACCCGGACGTACCTGGCCTGGAAGCAGGCCGGCGAGGACATCGCCACGGCGCGCGAACTCGCCGCCGAGGACCCCGACTTCATCGCCGAGGCGAAGGCGTCCGAGGCCCGGCAGGAGGAGCTGACCGAGGAGCTGCGGCTGCTGCTGGTGCCGCGCGACCCCAACGACGACAAGGACGTCATCCTGGAGGTCAAGGCCGGCGAGGGCGGCGAGGAGTCCGCGCTGTTCGCCGGCGACCTGCTGCGGATGTACCTGCGCTACGCGGAGCGGCTCGGCTGGAAGACCGAGATCATCGACGCCAACGAGTCCGACCTCGGCGGCTACAAGGACGTCTCGGTGGCGGTCAAGACGCGCGGCACGACCGAGCCCGGCCAGGGCGTCTGGGCCCGGCTGAAGTACGAGGGCGGCGTGCACCGGGTCCAGCGGGTCCCCGCGACCGAGTCGCAGGGCCGCATCCACACCTCCGCCGCGGGCGTGCTGGTCACCCCGGAGGCCGAGGAGGTCGAGGTCGAGATCCACGCCAACGACCTGCGGATCGACGTCTACCGCTCCTCCGGCCCCGGCGGGCAGTCGGTGAACACCACCGACTCCGCGGTCCGGATCACCCACCTGCCGACCGGTATCGTGGCGTCCTGCCAGAACGAGAAGAGCCAGCTGCAGAACAAGGAGCAGGCGATGCGCATCCTGCGCTCGCGGCTGCTGGCCGCCGCCCAGGAGGAGGCCGAGCGGGAGGCGTCCGACGCCCGCCGCAGCCAGGTGCGCACCGTGGACCGCTCCGAGCGCATCCGGACGTACAACTTCCCGGAGAACCGCATCTCCGACCACCGCACCGGGTTCAAGTCCTACAACCTCGACCAGGTGCTGGACGGTGAACTCAACGCGGTGATCCAGTCCTGCGTGGACGCCGACGCCGCGGCCAAGCTGGCCGCCGCCCAGGAGAACTGAGCCTAAGGGGCCCGAGGGATGAACCTGCTGCTCGCCGAGGTGGCCCAGGCCACCCAGCGCCTGGCCGCGGCCGGCGTGCCCTCGCCGCGCTTCGACGCCGAGGAGCTGGCGGCGCACACCCACGGGGTGAAGCGCAGCCAGCTGCACACCGTGCCGGACGGCGACTTCGACGTCCGGTACTGGGAGGCGGTCTCCCGGCGCGAGCAGCGCGAACCGCTCCAGCACATCACCGGGCGGGCGTTCTTCCGCTACCTCGAACTCGAGGTCGGCCCCGGGGTGTTCGTCCCCCGGCCGGAGACCGAGTCGGTGGTGGAGTGGGCAATAGACGCGGTCCGCGCGATGGACGTGGCCGAGCCGCTGGTGGTCGACCTGTGCACCGGCTCCGGGGCGATCGCGCTGGCCCTCGCGCAGGAGCTGCCGCGCTCCACCGTGCACGCCTTCGAGCTGGACGAGGGCGCGATCGCCTACACCCGCCGCAACGTCGAGGCCAGCCCCGACCGGGCCCGGGTGCACCTGCACCAGGGCGACGCCACCAAGGCGTTCGCCGACGACCGGGGCTGGGACGGCCGGTTCGACCTGGTGATCAGCAACCCGCCGTACATCCCGCTCACCGAGTGGGAGTACGTGGCCCCCGAGGCCCGCGACCACGACCCGCAGATGTCGCTGTTCTCCGGCGAGGACGGCCTGGACACCATCCGCGGCATCGAGCGGGTCGCCGCCCGGCTGCTGCGGCCCGGCGGCGCGGTGGTGATCGAGCACGCGGACACCCAGGGCGGCCAGGTCCCGTGGATCTTCCGCGAGGAGAGCGGCTGGACGGACGCCGCCGACCACCGGGACCTGAACAACCGGCCCCGCTTCACGACAGCCCGAAGGGCGTCGTTGTGAACAGCAAGCACAGCACGACAGCCCGAAGGGCTTCGTTGTGAACAGCGGGCACAGCACCACAGCCCGTCGCGCTTCGCACTGAGTACCACCACCACCGGAAGGGGATTGCTCCGATGAGCCGCCGATACGACTGCTCCGATGCCCAGGACCGTGCGAGCGGTCTGCGCGAGGCCGCCACGGCGATCCGCCGGGGCGAGCTGGTGGTGCTGCCGACCGACACGCTGTACGGCCTCGGGGCGGACGCCTTCTCGCCGGAGGCGGTCGGTGCGCTGCTGGACGCCAAGGGCCGGGGCCGCAACATGCCCTCGCCGGTGCTGGTCGGCTCGCCGACCACGCTGCACGGGCTGGTCACCGACTTCTCCGAGCAGGCATGGGAGCTGGTGGACGCGTTCTGGCCGGGCGGGCTGACCCTGGTGGCCCGGCACCAGCCCTCGCTGCGCTGGGACCTGGGCGAGACCCGGGGCACCGTCGCGGTCCGGATGCCGCTGCACCCGGTCGCGCTGGAGCTGCTGAACGCCACCGGCCCGCTCGCGGTCTCCTCCGCGAACAAGACCGGCGGCCCGTCCCCGGCCACCTGTGACGAGGCCGAGGTGCAGCTCGGCGACGCGGTGTCGATCTACCTCGACGGGGGGAGGGCCGACCACGCCACGGCCTCCACCATCGTCGACGTCACCGGCAAGGTGCCGGTGGTGCTGCGGGCGGGCGCGATCAGCGTCGAGCAGCTGAGGGAGGTCGCTCCGGACGTGGAGGCCGGCAGTTGACCCCCTCCGCACCGTTGTACGGGGCGGGCGGCGTCCTGGCGCCGCCCGCCCAGCCGGGGCCGCTCCCGCTGGACACCTTCCGCATCCTGTTCGTCTGCACCGGCAACATCTGCCGCTCGCCGATCGCCGAGCGGCTGGCCCGGCTGGAGCTGGACTCCCGGCTCGGCGTCCGGGTCGGCGGCCGGATCATGGTGGAGAGCGCCGGCACCTGGGGCCACGAGGGTGCCCCGATGGAGGCGCACGCGGCGACGGTGCTCGGCGAGTACGGCGCGGACAGTGCCGGCTTCGCCGGGCGGGAGCTGCTGGACGAGCACGTGATCGACGCCGACCTGGTGCTGACCGCGACCCTGGACCACCGGGCGCAGGTCATCTCGATGGGGCACGCGGCGGGGCTGCGCACCTTCACGCTCAAGGAGTTCACCCGGCTGGTGCAGAGGGTCGACCCGCGGGTGCTGCCGGACGCCCGGGAGGGCGCGCGGCTGACCGAACGCGCCCGCGCACTGGTCCGCGCGGCCGCCGCCCTGCGGGGCTGGCTGCTGGCCGCGTCCCCCGAGTCGGACGAGCTGCGGGACCCGTACGGCGCCCCGATCGGGATGTTCCGCAACTGCGGCGAGGAGATATTCGACGCGCTGGACCCGGTGGTGACCGCGCTGACGGGCGTGGACCGCTGAGTTGAGCGCCCCCCACTAAAGTTTCGGTGGGGGATTTGTGAAGACTGCGTGCGCGGCCGGTGCAGGTGGCCGGAACGGCGCAAGCGGCCGCGCGCGGGCGGGCCGGGTGGGGGGGACCGACCTAGGCTGGAAGGATCTGCCCGCACCGGCCCCGCGCCCTCGGCCGGGGACCCCCACCCGGGAGCCGCACCATGACGGTCGCCGACGCCCCACACGTCCACCGGGAGGCCGCTGAGGCGGCCGGAGCCACCGAGGCCGCCGCGGCCCTGCGCGCGGCCGATCCGCTGGTCGCCGACCTGCTCACCGCCGAGGCCGAGCGCCGGGCCGACTCGCTGCAGCTGCTGGCCGGCGAGAACCTGGCCACCCCCGCCGTGCTGGCCGCGCTGGCCGGCCCGCTGGCCGACAAGTACGCCGAGGGCTACCCGGGCCGGCGGCACCACACCGGCTGCGGGCCCGCCGACACCGTCGAGCTGCTGGCCGTCGACCGGGCCCGCGCCCTGTTCGCCGCCCCGCACGCCAACGTCCAGCCCCGGTCCGGGACTTCGGCCATGCTGGCGGCCTACGCGGCGCTGCTGCGGCCGGGCGACGCGGTGCTCGCGATGTCGCTGGAGCACGGCGGCCACCTGAGCGCCGGGTCGACCGCCAACTTCTCCGGCCGCTGGTTCCGCTTCCACGGCTACGGGGTGCGCGCGGAGGACGGCCTGATCGACCTGGAGCAGGTCCGCCGGCTGGCCCGCGAGCACCGGCCGAAGGCGATCGTGGCGGGCGGCATCTCCTACCCCCGGCAGATCGACTGGGCCGCGTTCCGGGAGATCGCCGACGAGGTGGACGCCTACCTGATCGCCGCCGCCGGGCAGCTGACCGGCCTGGTGGCGGCCGGGGCGGTGCCCTCCCCGGTGCCGTACGCGGACGTCACCGTGGCGGCCACCCACAAGCTGCTGCGCGGCCCGCGCGGCGGCCTGCTGCTGTGCGGCGCGGCGCTGGCCGACCGGGTCGACCGGGCGGTGTTCCCGTTCACCCAGGGCGGGGCGGCGATGAACGAGGTGGCGGCGAAGGCGGTGGCGCTCGCCCAGGCCGCGACGCCCGCCTTCGCCGACTACGTCCGGCGGGCGGTGTCCGGCGCCCGGGCGCTGGCCGCCGCGCTGGCCGCGGCGGGGGCCGCACCGCTCACCGGCGGCACCGACACCCACCTGGTGACGGCCGCGGTCGGCGCCCTCGGGCTGACTGGCGTGGAGGCCGAACGGCGCTGCGCCGCCGCGGGGTTGATGCTCGGCCGGTGCGCCGTCCCGGACGACCCCGCGCCGCCCGCCGAGACCTCCGGCATCCGGCTGGGCACCGGGACGTGCGCCGCCCAGGGGATGGGGGAGACGGAGCTGGCCGAGGTCGGCGAACTGCTCGGGCGGGTGCTCGCGGGCGGCGACCCGGGGCCGGTCCGGGCCCGGGCGCGGGAGCTGGCGCGGGCCTTCGCCGGGCGCGGCTGAGGAAGCCGGGGGCGGTCCGGGCGAACCGCGGTGCACGGGCACGGCGTCGGAGTCAATAAGGTGTGCTCCGTGGCGACGCACCTCGAACCCCGAAGCAGCGCGGGAGTACCCTGCGTACTCGTCCGTCGGAGCGCGACCCTGGAGGCCGGTGGTGCGTGAGTATCTGCTGGTCCTGTTCGTCTCGGCGGCGGTGACCTACCTGTTGGTCGGACCGGTCCGGAAGTTCGCCATCGCGGCCGGCGCGATGCCCGCCGTCCGGGCGCGCGACGTGCACCGCGAGCCGACGCCCCGGCTGGGCGGCATCGCGATGTTCGGCGGCCTGCTGGCCGGCCTGCTGGCGGCGTCCCAACTGACCAACCTGGGGCGGATGTTCGTGCAGAGCGCGGACATCAAGGCGCTGCTCTGCGGGGCCGGGATCATGTTCGTGCTGGGCGTCCTGGACGACAAGTGGGGCGTGGACGCGCTGGTGAAGCTCGGCGGCCAGATGATCGCCGCCGGCGTGATGGTCTGGCAGGGCGTCACCGTCATCTCGATCCCGGTGCCCGGCTACGGCCCGGTCGCGGTCACCCCGACCCAGGGCATGATCATCTCGGTCACCCTGGTGGTGGTGATGGTCAACGCGGTGAACTTCATCGACGGCCTGGACGGCCTGGCGGCCGGCATGGTCTGCATCGCCGCGATGGCCTTCTTCCTGTACTCGTACCGGCTCTGGCTCGGCTACGGGATCAACGACGCGGCCCCGGCCGCGCTGTTCAGCGCGGTGCTGATCGGGATGTGCCTGGGCTTCCTGCCGCACAACCTGCACCCGGCGCGGATCTTCATGGGCGACTCCGGCTCGATGATGCTGGGCCTGATGCTGGCGGTCGCCGCGATCTCGATCACCGGCCGGGTCGACCCCGACCTGATCACCGACCGGACCGGGTCGAAGACCCTCACCGTGCACGCCCTGGTGCCGATCTACATCCCGCTGATCCTGCCGCTGACGGTGATCGCGCTGCCGCTGGCCGACCTGCTGCTGGCCGTGGTGCGCCGCACCTGGGCGGGCCGCTCGCCGTTCGCCGCGGACAAGCAGCACCTGCACCACCGGCTGCTGGAGGTCGGGCACTCGCACAGCCGGGCCGTGCTGATCATGTACTTCTGGGCCGCGCTGATCGCCTTCGGCACCGTCGCGGTCTCGGTCACCAACACCGGCCGGACGGTGATCCTGGCGATGGCGGGCCTGTGCCTGCTGGGCCTGGGCGTGCTGCTGATGCCGCGCTTCAAGCCGCGGGCGCCCAAGGCCGTCCAGCCCTTCGTGCCGCCGCGCTACCGGGACGCGGGGGAGGCCGGGGAGCCGGAGGCGGCGGCCGCGGCGGCCGGGGAGCCCACGACGCCGGCGATGGCCGAGCTGTCGGCGGAGGACAAGGCGATGCTGGGGCGGCTGGGGACCGGCGCGACGGCCGTCGGGCCGCGCGGCGAGCGGCGCTCCTGACGGGGCGTCAACTGCCGCTGGGCCGTTCGGCGGCGCCCGTTCGGCGGCACTTGTCGGCTCTTGGTGTGACAGGTGCCACACGTTCATGGTAAAGCTCTCATCAAATAGTTTGTGATACCGTTCACGAGTACCGAGAACACGCCGAAAGACCTGACAGGTGGAGGACTTCCGTCCCTGGTCGGTCTCCTTCGACGGGCTCCCCGTCGCAACGGCTGCCCGCGGTGCGGTTCTCGTCCCCCTGATTTCCCCGCCCCCTGTCACCGACATGCCGCCGGAGCTGCCGACATGCCGTCCCACGACGCCCGGATCCTCCGTGGCGCCGCAATTCCCACTGCGGCCGCCGGAGTGATCGCCATGGCGATCTCCTTCGCCGTCGCCCAGGGGAAGGGCCTGCTCGGCGCGCTGCTGGCGACCGTGGTGGTGATCGGTTTCTTCGGCTCCGGCCAGCTCGCGCTCGACCGGCTCACCCGGAACAACCCGCAGATGCTGATGCCGGCCGCACTGATGGTCTACACCACTCAGATCCTCGCGATCGGCATCCTGCTCGCGGTGGCCAAGCACCTCTCGTTCTTCGACCACAAGGTCTTCGGGTTCACCCTGCTCGGCCTCGCCATCGTCTGGACCGCCTTCCAGGTCCGGGGCTGGCTGAAGGCCAAGACCTTCTACGTCGAACCCGACAGCAAGTCGAAATCAGGGCGTCAATCGTGAGCGGGGCATACCGTCCCCCTCGCGAGGGGGGCGGTGTTTATGCCCTCCTGACGGACTGCTATCGTCCGTCCCAACGGCGGAGTACGGGAAGCGGCCAGGTCCCTCCGATGATCGGACGGATCGCCCCCCGGCTCCACGAAGCTTTCGAAGATCCCGCGGTGGGGATATGCGCCGCGCCGGGTCCGCGAGAAATCCGACAAGTTCCAGTGCCGCACCGTGGCCTCCGGCCACGCCGACACACCGAGGTTGCCGTAACCATGCGTCAGAACGAAGGAGTCTGTGGTGGGTGCTGACGTCCAGCTCGCCTCCGAGGCCAGTTGCCACCTTTTCTCCGGCTGCGGCTTCCCCGCTCCCGGCCTCGGTGAGTTCGACTTCAAGCCGATCTTCACGGTCGCCGGGGTCCACTTCACCAAGCCGATGCTGCTGGCGATCATCTGCGCGCTGCTGGTGGTCGGCTTCTTCTGGGCCGCGTTCGCCAAGCCGAAGCTGCTCCCGGGCAAGCTCCAGCTGGTCGGCGAGATCGGGTACGACTTCGTCAAGCGGAGCATCGTGCTGGAGACCATCGGCAAAAAGGGCGAGAAGTACGTCCCGATGCTGGTCTCGATGTTCTTCTTCGTGTGGATCATGAACATCATGTCCATCATCCCGTTCGCCCAGTTCCCGGTGATGTCGCGGATCGCGTACCCGGTCGGGCTGGCGGCGATCGTCTGGGTCACCTACATGGCGCTGACCTTCAAGAAGCACGGCTTCGTCGGCGGCATGAAGAACCTCTGCTGGCCGTCGGGCATCCCGGGCTGGGTCATGGTCATCCTGGTGCCGATCGAGTTCTTCTCGAACATCTTCGTGCGCCCCTTCACCCTCGCGGTCCGAGCCTTCGCCAACATGTTCGCCGGTCACCTGCTGATCGTCGTCTTCTCGGTGGCCTCGTGGTACCTGCTCAGCCCCACCATCGGCGCCCTGTACGGCTCGGTGTCCTTCGTGGTGGCCGTCGGTCTGACCGCCTTCGAGCTGCTGGTGCAGTTCCTGCAGGCGTACATCTTCGTGATGCTGGCCAGCAGCTACATCGCCGGTGCCCTGGAAGAGGCGCACTGATCCTCGCGGCCCCGGCCGCGCCCACGAACTCCCGGTGGCCAACACCCACCGGTATCCCATCCCCGCAAAGGATTAGCTGAGATGTCCGCTCTCGCTGAAGGTGTCCACGGTTCCGTCGCTTCCATCGGCTACGGCCTCGCCGCGATCGGCCCCGGCATCGGCGTCGGTCTGATCTTCGGTAACGGTGTGCAGGCGATGGCCCGTCAGCCCGAGGCCGCCGGCCTGATCCGCTCCAACATGTTCATCGGCTTCGCCCTGACCGAGGCCCTCGCCCTGATCGGCATCGTCATGCCGTTCGTCTACGGCCAGTGAGCCAGGCGCACCGGTAGTCAATTCCGACGAAAGGTTCTGATATGGCCCCCGAGGTTCTCCTCGCGGCTGAAGAGAAGATGAACCCTCTTCTCCCCGCGTGGCCCGAGGTCATCATCGGCCTGCTCTGCTTCTTCATCGTCTTCGGCATCCTCGGCAAGAAGCTCCTCCCCAGCATCGAGAAGGTGCTGGGGGAGCGCCGTGACGCCATCGAAGGCGGCATGAAGCGCGCGGAGACCGCTCAGGCCGAGGCCCAGGCCCTGCTGGAGCAGTACCGTGCCGAGCTCGCCGAGGCGCGTCACGAGGCCGCTCGGATCACCGAGCACGCTCGTGAGCAGGGCGCTGCCCTGATCACCGAGATGCGCGAGGAGGGCCAGCGCCAGCGCGAGGCCATCGTCGCGGCCGGCCACGCCCAGATCGAGGCCGACAAGAAGCAGGCGACCGCCGTCCTGCGCCAGGACGTCGGCTCGCTGGCCTCCCAGCTGGCCTCCCGCATCGTCGGTGAGTCCCTGGAGGACCACGCCCGCCAGAGCGGTGTCATCGACCGCTTCCTGGACGAGCTGGAGTCCAAGGCCGCCGCTGCCCAGGGTGCGTCCAAGTGATCGGCGCGAGCCGTGAGGCACTCGCCGCCGGCCGCGAGAACCTGGAGAGCCTGACCGACCACACTTCGGTGGACGCGGCCAAGCTCGCCGAGGAACTCGCTGCCGTCACCGCGCTGCTGGACCGCGAGGTCTCGCTGCGCCGCGTCCTGACCGACCCCTCGCGGTCCGGTGAGGACAAGGCCCGGCTGGTCGCCTCGCTGCTGAACGGCCAGGTCTCCGGCGAGACCGTCGACCTGGTCTCCGGCCTGGTCCGCTCGCGCTGGTCCGGCTCGCGCGACCTGGCCGACGCGGTCGAGGAACTCGCCGCGTACGCCGAGGTCATCGCCGCCGACAAGGCGGGCGTGCTGGACGACGTCGAGGACGAGCTGTTCCGGTTCGGCCGGGTGGTGGCGGGCTCGCACGAGCTGCGCGCCGCGCTGACCGAGCCGAAGGCCGACGCCGCCGCCAAGGCCGCGCTGGTCCGCAAGCTCCTCGGCGGCCGCGCCAACGCGGGCACCGTCCGACTGGTCGCCAACCTGGTCACCAACCCGCGGGGTCGTAGCCTGGAGGGTGGCCTGGAGTCCTACTCCAAGCTCGCCGCCTCCCGGCGGGGCCGTGTGGTGGCCCTGGTCACCAGCGCGATTCCGCTGTCGGACGTCCAGAAGCAGCGCCTCGCCGCCGCGCTGGCCGGCCTGTACGGCCGACCGGTCCACCTGAACATCGACGTGGACCCCGCGGTCCAGGGCGGTGTCCGGGTGCAGATCGCGGACGAGATCATCGACGGCACGGTGTCGAGCCGCCTCGAAGGCGCTCGCCAGGGCCTCGAAGGCTGAGCAGCAGCACCATCCGACCCTCGGTCGGGCGTCGGTCCACACCGGGTGGGCCGGCAAAACGTACGGCCGGTTCACTCGACCCGGCCGAGAGTCGAGCACTTGCGGCCCTCAATGGCGGGCCGAGGATCGCAAACTAGGAGAGCAGGGAAGCCTGATGGCGGAGCTTACGATCCGTCCGGAGGAGATCCGGGACGCGCTGGCCGACTTTGTCCAGTCGTACCAGCCGGACGCGGCCTCGCGTGAAGAGGTCGGCACGGTCACCGAGGCCATGGACGGTATCGCCAAGGTCGAGGGCCTGCCCTCGGTCATGGCCAACGAGCTGCTGAAGTTCGAGGACGGCACCCTCGGCCTCGCGCTGAACCTCGACACCCGCGAGATCGGTGTCGTCGTCCTCGGTGAGTTCTCGGGCATCGAAGAGGGCCAGACGGTGCAGCGCACCGGCGAGGTCCTCTCCGTCCCGGTCGGCGACGGCTACCTCGGCCGTGTCGTGGACCCGCTGGGCAACCCGATCGACGGCTTGGGCGAGATCGCCGCCACCGGCCGCCGCGCCCTGGAGCTGCAGGCCCCCGGCGTCATGGCCCGCAAGTCGGTCAAGCAGCCGCTGCAGACCGGCATCAAGGCCATCGACGCGATGACCCCGATCGGCCGCGGCCAGCGCCAGCTGATCATCGGTGACCGCCAGACCGGCAAGACCGCCGTCGCCGTCGACACGATCATCAACCAGCGCGACAACTGGCGCTCGGGCGACCCGGAGAAGCAGGTCCGCTGCATCTACGTCGCCGTGGGCCAGAAGGGCTCCACCATCGCGTCCGTCCGCGGCGCCCTGGAGGAGGCCGGCGCGCTGGAGTACACCACCATCGTGGCCGCTCCCGCCTCCGACCCGGCCGGCTTCAAGTACCTCGCCCCGTACACCGGTTCGGCCATCGGCCAGGAGTGGATGTACGACGGCAAGCACGTCCTCATCGTCTTCGACGACCTGTCGAAGCAGGCCGAGGCCTACCGCTCCGTCTCCCTGCTGCTGCGCCGCCCGCCGGGCCGCGAGGCGTACCCGGGCGACGTCTTCTACCTGCACTCCCGCCTGCTGGAGCGCTGCGCCAAGCTGAACGACGCCCTCGGCGGCGGCTCGATGACCGGTCTGCCGATCATCGAGACCAAGGCCAACGACGTCTCGGCGTACATCCCGACCAACGTCATCTCGATCACCGACGGCCAGTGCTTCCTGGAGTCCGACCTGTTCAACGCCGGCATCCGCCCGGCCGTGAACGTCGGCATCTCGGTCTCCCGCGTCGGTGGCTCCGCCCAGATCAAGGCCATGCGCTCGGTCGCCGGCCGTCTGCGCCTGGACCTCGCCCAGTACCGCGAGCTGGAGGCCTTCGCCGCCTTCGGCTCCGACCTGGACGCGGCCTCCAAGGCCCAGCTGGAGCGCGGTGCGCGCATGGTCGAGCTGCTGAAGCAGGGCCAGTACCAGCCGTTCCCGGTCGAGGAGCAGGTCGTCTCCATCTGGGCCGGCACCACCGGTCAGCTGGACGACGTCCCGGTGGCGGAGATCCGCCGCTTCGAGCGCGAGTTCCTGGACAACGTCCGCCTGGAGCACAAGGGCATCCTGGCTGGCATCGTCGAGACCGGTCTGCTGGAGCAGGGCACCGTCGACGCGCTGACCGCCGCGATCACCTCGTTCAAGCAGGGCTTCACCACGGCGGACGGCAAGCTGCTCTCCGAGCAGGCCTGAGTCCGGTAGCGAGGGAAAGGACGTAACGACCCAATGGGAGCACAGCTTCGGGTCTACAAGCGCCGCATCCGCTCCGTCACCGCGACGAAGAAGATCACCAAGGCGATGGAGATGATCTCCGCGTCGCGCATCGTCAAGGCGCAGCGCGCGGTGGCCGCCTCCACTCCGTACGCCGACGAGCTCACCCGCGCGGTGACCGCGGTGGCCACCCGGTCCACCGCGAAGCACCCGCTGACCACCGAGCCGCCTGCACCTGGTCAAGGGGCGAACGCCACCCGCGCCGCCGTGCTGCTGATCACGGCGGACCGCGGCCTGGCGGGCGGTTACTCCTCCAACGCCATCAAGCAGTCGCTGGCGCTCGCCGCCCGCCTCCGCGAAGAGGGCAAGGAGGTGGTCACGTACATCGTCGGCCGCAAGGGCGTCGGCTACTACGGCTTCCGCAACCTCACGGTCGCGGGCTCGTGGACCGGCTTCTCGGACAAGCCGACCTACGGTGACGCCAAGACGGTCTCGGCGGACCTGATCTCGGCCTTCACGGCCGAGACCGGCGGGGTGGACGAACTGCACCTGGTGTCGACCGAGTTCGTGTCGATGCTGACGCAGAACGCGGTGGACGCCCGGCTGCTGCCGCTGAAGCTCGACGAGGTCGAGCTGAGCGACGGCGCCCCGGCGAAGAACCAGATCTTCCCGCTGTACGACTTCGAGCCGTCGGCGGAGGGCGTCCTCGACGCCCTGCTGCCGCGGTACGTCGAGAGCCGGATCTACAACGCGCTGCTGCAGTCGGCCGCTTCCGAGCACGCCGCCCGCCGCCGCGCGATGAAGAGCGCGACGGACAACGCCGGCGAGCTCATCAAGTCGCTGACGCGGCTTGCCAACTCGGCCCGTCAGGCCGAGATCACCCAGGAAATCAGCGAGATCGTGGGCGGCGCGAACGCGCTGGCCGACGCTAGCGCGGGGAGCGAATGAGTATGACCACCACTGTTGAGCCGACGGGCGCCGGACTGGCCACGGGCCGCGTCGCCCGGGTCATCGGCCCGGTCGTCGACGTGGAGTTCCCCGTCGACGCGATCCCGAACATGTTCAACGCCCTGCACGTCGAGGTGAACAACCCCGACGGCTCGGGCAAGAAGACCCTCACCCTCGAGGTCGCCCAGCACCTCGGCGACGGCCTGGTCCGCGGCATCTCGATGCAGCCGACCGACGGCCTGGTCCGCGGCTCGGAGGTCTCCGACACCGGTTCGGCGATCTCCGTCCCGGTCGGCCAGATCACCAAGGGCAAGGTGTTCAACGCCCTCGGTGAGGTGCTGAACGTCGACAAGGCCGAGTTCGAGTCCCAGGTGCAGGTCCGCTGGCCGATCCACCGCAAGGCCCCGAACTTCTCCGACCTCGAGTCGAAGACCGAGATGTTCGAGACCGGCATCAAGGTCATCGACCTGCTCACCCCGTACGTCACCGGTGGCAAGATCGGTCTGTTCGGTGGTGCCGGTGTCGGCAAGACCGTGCTGATCCAGGAGATGATCTACCGCGTCGCCGAGAACTTCGGTGGTGTGTCGGTGTTCGCCGGTGTCGGCGAGCGCACCCGTGAGGGCAACGACCTCATCGACGAGATGGTCGACTCGGGCGTCCTGGACAAGACCGCGCTGGTCTTCGGCCAGATGGACGAGCCGCCGGGCACCCGTCTGCGGGTCGCGCTCTCCGCGCTGACCATGGCGGAGTACTTCCGCGATGTCGAGAAGCAGGACGTGCTCCTCTTCATCGACAACATCTTCCGGTTCACCCAGGCCGGTTCCGAGGTGTCGACCCTGCTCGGCCGCATGCCCTCCGCGGTGGGCTACCAGCCGAACCTGGCCGACGAGATGGGCCTCCTGCAGGAGCGCATCACCTCGACCCGCGGTCACTCGATCACCTCGATGCAGGCGATCTACGTCCCCGCGGACGACCTGACCGACCCGGCGCCGGCCACCACCTTCGCCCACCTGGACGCGACCACCGTTCTGTCGCGCCCGATCTCGGAGAAGGGCATCTACCCGGCCGTTGACCCGCTGGACTCCACGTCCCGCATCCTCGACCCGCGGTACATCACGCAGCTCCACTACGACACGGCCATCCGTATCAAGGGGATCCTGCAGAAGTACAAGGACCTGCAGGACATCATCGCGATCCTCGGCATCGACGAGCTGTCCGAAGAGGACAAGATCACGGTGCAGCGGGCCCGCCGCATCGAGCGCTTCCTCTCGCAGAACACCTACGTGGCGAAGCAGTTCACCGGTGTCGAGGGCTCGACCGTCCCGCTGTCGGAGACCATCGAGGCCTTCAACGCGATCGCGGACGGCAAGTACGACCACGTCCCGGAGCAGGCCTTCTTCATGTGCGGTGGCATCGAGGACCTCGAGCGCAACGCCGCCGAGCTGCTGAAGAAGTAGTTCGCCGAGCAGTACCGATGAGGGGTGGTCCCCGGCTCTCCGTCGGGGGCCACCCCTCACCGCTGGATCTCCTGTGATCCCGGTCATTTACGCGGTCTTGGTTTCGTTCCGGGGGCGCGAGCCCGTTATTCTTACCGAAACTGTGGAGTAGCTCCGCAGTTTCAAGAGCCAAGGAGCCCACGTTGGCTGAGCTGCACGTCGAGCTGGTCGCAGCCGACCGCAAGGTGTGGTCCGGTGCGGCCACCATCGTCGTCGCCCGGACCGCCTCCGGTGACACCGGCATCATGCCCGGCCACACCCCGGTGCTGAGCGTGCTGGAGACCGGCCCGGTCACCATCCGCACCGCCGACCAGGGCACGGTCGTCGCCGCGGTGCACGGCGGCTTCATCTCGTTCGCGGACAACAAGCTGTCGATCCTCGCCGAGATCGCCGAGCTGGCGGACGAGATCGACGTCGCCCGCGCCGAGCGCGCGCTGGAGAACGCCCGGTCCGAGGCCGACTCGCACGCCGAGCGCCGCGCCGAGGTCCGCCTGGTCGCCGCCGGCGGCCTGAAGGCGCACCACTGAGCTCGATCTCGACCGACGGTCCCGGGGACGCCTGTAGCGTGACCCCGGGACTGTCGTATCAGTTGGTAGGAGAGAGCGGCCGCGCGTCGGCCGTCACGGGGACGAAGGCAGCGAGGAGGTAGGTGAGCGTGGTCCTCGCCCTGGTGGTGTGCGTGTCCGTGGTGGTCCTCGCGGTAGCGGGCCTGCTCTGCTTCGCGGTCCGCCGCCGTCTGATCCAGCGGGTCGGCGGCACGTTCGACTGCTCCTACCGCCTGAAAATGCCGGCCGACGCCTCCACGCAGCCGGATCTCGACGAGAACGGCCGACCCACCTCCGCCCCGGTCCCGCAGACCGACGGCAAGGGGTGGGTTTTTGGTATCGGCCGGTACAGCGGCGACTCCATCGAGTGGTTCCGGGTGTTCTCCTACGCCCCCCGGCCGCGCAAGGTGCTGCCGCGCACCGAGATCGAGGTGCTGGGCCGCCGCTACCCGCAGGGCCAGGAGGAACTCGCCCTGCTCTCCGGCTCGGTGGTGCTGCGCTGCCTGCACAAGGGCGCCCCGCTGGAGCTGGCGATGAGCGACGACGCGCTCACCGGCTTCCTGGCCTGGCTGGAGGCCGCGCCCCCCGGACAGCGAGTGAACGTCGCGTAGCTCACCCCTTCCGGGTGTGAGCCACCGTTAACACGGTGCGGCCCGGCGGCTAGGCTGCCGGGCATGGTGAACCTGACGCGCATCTACACCCGGACCGGGGACGACGGCACGACCGCGCTCGGCGACATGAGCCGGACCACCAAGACCGACCCCCGGCTGATCGCGTACGCGGACACCAACGAGGCCAACGCGGCGCTCGGCGTGGCGCTGGCCGTCGGGCAGTTGGACGAGGAGCTGGTGACCGTCCTGACCCGGGTCCAGAACGACCTGTTCGACGTCGGGGCGGACCTGGCGACGCCGATCGTCGAGGACCCGAAGTACCCGCCGCTGCGGGTCGAGCAGTCCTACGTCGACCGGCTGGAGGGGGACTGCGACCGCTTCCTGGCCGAGCTGGACAAGCTGCGCAGCTTCATCCTGCCCGGCGGGACGCCCGGCGCCGCGCACCTGCACCTGGCCTGCACCGTGGTGCGGCGGGCCGAGCGCTCCACCTGGGCGGCGATCGAGGTGCACGGCGAGGGCATCAACCCGCTGACCGCGAAGTACCTGAACCGGCTCTCCGACCTGCTGTTCATCCTGGCCCGGACGGCCAACAAGGAGCGCGGGGACGTGCTCTGGGTGCCGGGCGAGAATCGCTGACGGCCCGTCAGGCGCGCGGGCCGGGGCGCTCCCGCTTGGGGAAGAGCGTGTAGCTGGCGGCGACCACCAGGTTGACCGCCACCACCACGCCCATCCGCGGGTACCAGGAATCCAGGCCCGCGGTGCGGGCGCCGTCGCCGACCAGCCACTGGACGGCCGCGATCAGCGCGACCGTGATCGCCGAGGCGAGCAGCGTCAGCGCGCACACGCCCCACTCGTAGCGGGCCCGCGCCGCACCGTACTTCGGCATCCCGGCGGGCTTCGGGCCGCCGGCCAGGCGGTGCGCGGCGTGCCCGTCCGCCCAGCGGACCAGGCGGCGGCCGTACGCCACCGAGAAGCCGACGTAGGAGGCGGCCAGGCCGTGCGTCCAGTCGGCGGTGGCGCCGCCGCGCAGGTCCGCCACGGTGGCGCCGAGGATCACCAGGTCGACCACCGGGAGCAGCGCCAGCAGCACCGCGCCGGTGCGGCGCAGCCGCAGCCCGTACCGGGCCAGCAGGCCGGCCGACAGCACCACCCAGAAGCCGATCTCGCCGACCACGATCAGGGAAACCATGCTTCGATCCTCCCCGGGCGCGGGCCCGGCCACATCGTCCGGCCAGGCGAGCGGGGCGTCCGACTTTCGTCGGACGGCGGGTCGTCCGACCGGTCGTTCCGGCCGCCGGGAAGGAGTGCTGGGATGGGTCCCGTGAGGCTCACCGAACGCCAGGAGGACCTGGCCATCGCCGCCGCCGGGCTGCTCGGCGGCCTGCTGCTGCTCGCGTTCGGCGCCTACGACGCCCGGCCCGGGCTGCCGGTGTGGGCGGTGGCGCTGCCACTGGCGGCGATGGCGGCACTGGAACTCGTCCGCCGCCGGTGGACGGTCTGGACGGTCTGCCTGGGCGGCGTGCTGTTCGGCGTCGCGGTGTACCTGGGCTCGCTGATGGCGACCCTGCTGATGTACACCGACCTGCTGTACGCGGCCACCCTGTACGGGCCGCCGCGGATGAGCAAGGTGCTGCAACTGACCGGCGCCGCCTCGACGCTGGTGCTGTCCGGGCTGACCTGGCGGTACGGCTCGGTGCCCGGGGCGCTGCTGGTCGCGGTGTTCTGCGGGCTGGTCTTCCTGGCCCCGGTCTGGACGGCCGACCTGCTGCGCCGGCACCGGGACCGGGCCGAGGCCGAGTGGCTGCGGGCCGAACAGACCGCGCTGCTCGCCGAGTTGGACCGGCGCGGCGCGGTGGCGGCGGAGCGCGCCCGGATGGCCCGCGAACTGCACGACGTGATCGCCAACCACCTGTCGGCGATCGCCATCCACGCCACCGGCGCGCAGGCGGTGGCCCGTCGGCAGCACCGGGAGCGGGACGAGCCGCTGGTGGAGGCGCTGGCGGTGATCCGGGAGAACAGCGTGCAGGGCCTGGCCGAGATGCGCCGGATGATCGGCCTGCTGCGCGCCGACGACCCCGAGGAGCCCTCGGTGGCGCCCCGGCTGGCGGCGCTGGACGTGCTGCTGGCGCAGGCCGCGACGGCCGGGCGGGCGGCCGGGCTGAGCTTCGAGCTGGCGGAGGCCGGGGAGCGCGGCGAGCTGCCCGCGCCGCTGGAGCTGGCCGCGTACCGGATCGTCCAGGAGTCGCTGACGAACGCCGTCAAACACGCCGCGCCGGGTCCGGTGCGGCTCCGCATCCGGTACGGGGAGCGCGAGTTGGAGATCGTGGTGGAGTCCGCGCACCGGGCCGGGGAGGGGCGGCCGGTGCCCGGGGCGGGGGCCGGGCTGGTCGGCATGGGGGAGCGGGCCCAGTTGCTCGGCGGGGAGTTCGCCGCCGGGCCGGCGGGGGAGACCTGGCGGGTCCGGGCGGTGCTGCCGCGGGCGGCGGGCGGGGAGCGGTCGTGATCCGGGTCCTGGTGGCGGAGGACCAGGCGGCGGTGCGCACCGCCCTGGTGCTGATCCTGCGGGCCGAGGCGGACGTCGAGGTGGTCGGCGAGGCCGCCGACGGCGAGGAGGCCGTCCGGCTCGCCCTCGAACTGCGGCCCGACGTCGTCCTGATGGACGTCCGGATGCCCCGGCTGGACGGCGTCTCGGCGACCCGGCAGGTGGTCGCGGCCGGGGCGGCGCAGGTCCTGGTGCTCACCACCTTCGACCTCGACGCGTACGTGTGGGGCGCGCTGCGGGCCGGTGCCGCGGGCTTCCTGCTCAAGGACCTGGAGGCGGACGCCCTGGTCGAAGGCGTCCGGACGGTCGCCCGCGGCGACGGCATGCTGGCGCCCTCGGTGACGCGGCGGCTGATCTCCTCCTTCGCCCGCTCCGCGCCCCCGCCGGTCGCGCCCGCCGGGGACGTGCTGGCCGCGCTCACCCCCAAGGAGCGGGAGGTGCTGGGCTGCCTCGGCGCGGGCCTGGCCAACGCCGAGATCGCCGCCCGGCTGCACACCGCCGAGGCCACCACCAAGACCCACGTCAGCCGCATCCTGGCCAAGCTGGGGCTGCGCAGCCGGGTGCAGGCCGCGATCCTCGCCCAGGAGCTGGGAGTTCCGCTCCCCGGCGAGTGACGGCCGGGCGGGGCCGGGAGGGGTGCAGATCACACCCCGTCCGGCGCAGATCACACCGCCGGAACGCACCACGGCGGGTGCGCTCGCACTAGAGTCCGGCGAGAGCGCCGCCGCTCCGCAGCCCGCCCGCGCGGTCCGGAAGCGGGACGTTCGGGGCAGTCGGGTGAGTTTGCTCACGGTCCGCCCGCAGACGGGTGATTTGGGCGGTAATCGAGCGTAGGTGTGAGGTCGTCCTGCGTATATTCCCTCGGACGGGTGAAGTTGAGGGGCAGTCCGGTGGGTGGCAGCAACCTGCGGAACCGGTTCACCGTCAGATTCAGGAAGGGGCCGTGCGGCGCGACGGCACGACCGCCCGCGCGAACGGCACCCGGCACCCCGGGCGCGGACGCACCGCAAGGACGGATGTACGGCGGACGGCCGAGGAGGAGGACAGCGTGCGCATCACCGGGGACCACACCGGACTGGCCATCGAAGGACGGCTCGACGTGCGCAGCGCCGCCGACGCCCGGGCCCTGCTGCACGCCGCCGTCGACGGCGGCGAGGGCGACCTCGTCCTCGACCTGGGCCGCCTGGAGTTCTGGGACGCCACCGGGCTCGGCGTCATCATGGGCACCCACCGCCGGGCCGGCCGGGTCGGCCGCCGGCTCGTCCTGCGCGACGTCCCCGGCCAGCTCCAGCGCCTGCTGGTGGCCACCCGGCTGCACCGCATCCTCGCGGTCGAGGGCGCCGTCCAGGATCCGTACGGGACGACGCTGCCCGCGCTCGGCTGACCCCGGCCCGGCCCCGTCCGGCCTTCTGCATGCACGTGACAGCCGGGCCGGTGTGGTGGGCCCGCGCAGGGGTGTGGGAAAGTCTCCGGTCAGGTGTCCGAGTTTGCGGGGTTGGCGGGGAGCAGCGACGTGGGTCAGCCGAGCGGAGAGTTCCGGGGGGACGGGGTGCGCCCGCGGAGCGGGGAACTGGTCAGCGGTGAGCGGCTGGTGGTGGTCGGCGGCCCCGAGGGCTCGGAGGCCCGGCACTGCCCCGACGAGTGGCTGCCGCAGCCCCGCCGGATCAGGGGCCTGGTCCAGGCCCGCCCCGAACTCGGCCCCAGCCCCGCCGTCGGACCGCTCGCCCTCGGCACCGGCGACCTGCGCCTGCTCGACCGGGACGGCGACATCGAGGCCCTGCTCGGCCAGCTCCGCGAGGGCCGCTCGGTGCGCCTGGTCGGCCAGGCCGGCTCCGGCCGCTCCGCGCTGCTCGCCGCCGTCGCCGAGGCCGCCGCCGAACTCGCCCCCGACGGCGTGGTCCGGCTCGGCGGCTACCGCCGGACCGCCGCCGACCTCGCCCAGGAGCTGTTCGCCGCCACCCACCACGCCCCCGACTTCCGCCCCGACCGGGAACAGCTCGCCGAACTGCTGGCCCCCGTCGCCGCCGTGGTCGTCGTCGACGACGTCGAACTCGCCGGGGACGAACTGGAGGACCTGCTCGCGCTCGCCCCCGAGTGCGCCTTCCTGCTCACCACCGTCCCCGGCGCCCCGCCCACCCCGCCCGGCTCCCGGCTGCGCGACCACCTGGTCGCCGGCCTGTCCCGCCCCGCCTGCCTGACCCTGGCCGCCCGGCTGGCCGGCCGCCGGCTCGACGACGCCGAACGCGCCTGGGCCGTCGACCTGTGGTTCGAGTCCGAGGGCCTGCCGCTGCGCTTCGTCCGGGCCGCCGCCCTGCTCCGCCGGCGCGACATCGCGGTGGACGCGCTGGTCGCCGCCCAGGAGGACCGCCGGAGCGTCTTCGGCTTCGCCAACCCCTACGAACTGCCCCGCGACCCCGCCGAGTTGGAGAACGAGCTGCGCCAGCAGGTGCCGCTGCCCTCGGTCGGCGAGTCCGCCGCCCCGGCCCGCCGACTGGTCCAGGGGCTCGGCGAGTCCGCCCGCCGGGTGCTGCGCCTCGCCCTCGCCCTCGGTGGGGAGTGCCCGACCGCCCCGCACCTGCCCGCGCTGCTCGACGTCGGCCTCGGCGAGAGCGCCCTGCAGGAACTCGTCGACGCCGGCCTGGCCGTCTCGGTCGGCGGCCACCACCGGCTCACCGAGGGCGTCGTCGCGGCCCTCGCGCCCGACGCCGAGGACGAGGACGGCTTCCCCGCCCCCTTCGCCCCCGGCGGCATCGCGCACGGCGCCGCCCGGCACCTCGCCTGGTGGGTCGGGCACGCCTCGGTGTCGACCCGTCAAGTCGCCGCCGAGGCCGAGGTGATCCTCGCCGTACTGCGCGCCGAACGGGACGCCGGCCGCCCCGAGGAGGTCCTCCGGCTGGCCCGGGCGGCCGCGCCCGCGCTGGCGCTGTCGCTGCGCTGGGGCGCCTGGGAGAAGGCGCTGCAACTCGGCCTGGAGGCCGCCCGGACGCTGGGCGCCAACGCCGAACAGGGCTGGTTCCACCACGAGGCGGGCGTGCTCGCGCTCTGCGCCGGCAGCCCGCAGCGGGCCGTCGCCGAACTGGAGGCCGCGGTCGCGCTGCGCGCCGCCGCGGGCGAGCAGCGCGGCGCCGCCGGGGCCCGCCGGATGCTCGACCTGCTCCGGGCGGAGCAGACCGCGGCGCTCACCGCCGGACCCGCCGCCACCCCCGTCCGCCGCCGCACCATGCGGGCGATCGCCCAGGTCCCGGGCCGGCTGCGCGGCCGGGCGAGCGGCGGGGCCCGCCGGACCGCGATGGCCGCGGGCGCGGCGGTGATGGCGCTCGGCGTCCTCGGCACCGCGGTGGGCGTGGCCCTCAGCCAGAGCGAGGAGCCGTCCGCCAAGCAGCCCGGCACCTCCGCGGACGACCTGCCGCCCGGCGACACCCCCAGCAGCCCGCGCCCCGGCACCACACCGTCGGCGACCGCGCCCGGGAGCACCGCCCCCGCGACCGGCGCATCCCCCGCCGACAGCCCCTCGGAGCCGGCGAGCCCGTCGGCGACCCACCGGACCAGCAACTCGCCGAAGCCGAGCAGCACCGCGAGCAGCACGAAGCCCGGCACGCCCAACCCGCCGAACCCCGGCCCGAACCCGCCGGCCCCGAGCACCAACCCGCCGAGCAGCGCGCCCCCCACGGCGTCGACCCCGCCGCCCGACCCGAGCCCCTCGACCTCCGCCTCCTCCTCGGCGGCCCCGCCGTCCCCCTGAGGACACCCGCCCGACGTCGGGTCGGCCCCGGGCGCTCCGGGGCCGACCGGCCGCCACCCTGACGGAGCGTCAACTCCCGGGGGTCCCGGGGGCGAGGGCCAGGTCCAGCAGCCGCCGGGCGAGAGGGGGGTGGGCATGGCGCTCGCGGAGCCACTCCGCGGCGGCGTCCGGGCCGCCGGCGGCGTGGACCGTCCGCAGCGGGACGAGCCAGCCCTCGACCCACCAGGCGGCGCGCGCGTCCGCCGGGACCTCGGCGAAGGTCGGGGCGAGCGCGGCGGCCAGCGTCCGGAGGTGGTCGGCCTCCTCGCCCGCCAGGTGCGGGTACTCCGCGACGAAGTGCGCCCACTCGGTGCCGCGGAGGCTGTCCGGGCCGAACGGGTGCTCGGCGTACACCGCCTCACCGGGCACGAACACGTCCCGCAGCACCGCGTAGCGCAGCCCGGTGGAGCCCGCGAGCAGGGCGGCGTCGTACAGGTCCTTGCCCTGCGGGTACGAGTCGGTGTGCAGCCACAGCAGCTTCCAGGCGAGGGACAGCTCCCGGGTGGCGGTGTTCAGCACCGCGCCCGGGGCGACCTCGCAGGGCTCCGGCGGCACCGGCAGCGGCTCGTGGAAGACGAAGTCCAACTGGACGGTGCCGCCCGGCAGTCCGTCCGCCGCCCAGGGCAGCAGCAGGCGGCGGCCCGGCACCCGCTCGTACGTCCAGATGTCCTCGATGACGGCCTCGGCGGGCAGGAAGCGCACCGGCCCGGCCTCGGCCGCCGCGGCCCGGACCAGGCCGTGCAGCAGGTCGCCGGTGCGCGGGTCGTCGATCGCCCACTCCTCGGGGACCACCACGAAGTCCAGGTCGCCGGGCTCGCGGGCGGCCGCGCCGAACCAGGCCCGCAGCAGCACCGAGCCGCGCAGCACCAGGTGGTCCACCCAGCCCGAGTCGGCGACGACCCGCAGGACGGCGTCCATCGCGTGGCGGCGGGCGGCGGACCAGGCCGCGCCGAGGGCCGGATCGGCGAAGCGCGGGTCGCCGGGGCGGTAGGCGTCCGCGTAGTGCTTCATGGCGGGGTCGAAGACGACGGGCTGGACGGCCCGCGGGTCCTCGATCGGGCGGAAGGTCGGGGGCAGTTCGACGTGGCGCCGCTGCCGGATCTCGCGGGCGTCGGTCACGGGTGCTCCTCCGGGTCGGGGGTGTCGAGCCAGCCGGCGTCCAGGGCGAGGGCGGAGTCGTGGACCACGTACTCGCGCTCGGTCTTCAGCGGGGGGAAGCCGGCGGCGGTGAGGGCGGCGGCCAGGCGGTCCAGGCGGGCGCCGGCGGTGGTCAGGCCGACCTGGTGGCAGCGCTGGGTCACGAAGTACTGGCGGTGGCCGTCGGCGGTCGTCCGGCGGGCGTTCCAGGAGACGTGCGCGTGGTGGCCCGCCGCTGCCGCGACCAGGTCCGCGCGGGGCGTTCCCGGGGCCGTCCGGACTTTCACGTGGTGTTCGAAGTAGTGGGCGGGGTCGGCGAGTTCGGCCTCCACGTCGGTGGCCGGAACACCCGGCGCCCAGGGGGCCGCCTCGATCTTCACCCGGACCGGGGTGAAGCCGGCGGCCCGCAGCCCGGCCGCCTCGGCGGCCGCCCGGCGGTGCTGCGCGGCGAGCGTCCCCTCGGCCCGCCAGCTCAGCATCGGCTGCGAGGGGTGCCGGCCGCGGGCCAGCAGGATGTGGGTGAACTCCAGCCCCCGCGCACCGGCCCAGGACGCCACCGCCCCGGCCTCGGCCGGGGCCAGCGTCAGGTGCGTCTCGTACAGACCGGTCGCCCCGGCGCTTCGAACGGGCATGCGGAGATTCTGGCAGCCCGCGGGGACGGGCCCCGGGGATTTTCCGCCCCCGGCAGGGGGCCGAGGGCCCTAGAAGAGCTTGAGCTTGTCGTCGTCGATGCCGCGCAGACCGTCGTAGTCCAGGACGACGCAGCCGATGCCGCGGTCGGTGGCCAGGACGCGGGCCTGCGGCTTGATCTCCTGGGCGGCGAAGACGCCCTTGACCGGGGCCAGCAGCGGGTCGCGGTTGAGGAGTTCGAGGTAGCGGGTGAGCTGCTCGACGCCGTCGATCTCGCCGCGCCGCTTGATCTCCACGGCGACGGTGGCGCCGTCGGAGTCGCGGCAGAGGATGTCGACCGGGCCGATCGCGGTCGGGTACTCGCGGCGGATCAGCTGCCAGCCCGCGCCGAGCACCTCCATCCGGTCGGCGAGGAGTTCCTGCAAGTGCGCCTCGACGCCGTCCTTCACCAGGCCCGGGTCCACACCGAGTTCGTGCGAGGAGTCGTGCTGGACCTCCTCCAACGTGATGATCAGCTTCTCGCCGGCCTTGTTGGTGACCGTCCACACCGAGCCGTCCTCCTTCAGGGAGCACGGCGGGGACATCCAGTTCAGCGGCTTGTAGGCGCGGTCGTCGGCGTGGATGCTGACGCTGCCGTCGGCCTTCACGATCACCAGGCGCACGGCGGACGGCAGATGTGCAGCGAGGCGGCCCGCGTAGTCCACGGTGCATTTGGCGATGACAAGGCGCATGGGGACAAGCCTAAGGCCCGCCGGGAGTGCCGCCGGACGTGTTCGATTCCGGCGGTCGGACGGAGCGCGGACGAAGTGTGCGCCCCCGGGGCAAGCGGACGCGACCGCTCCCCTCGGCAGTGCGGCCGGGCGGCGCCGAATCCCGAGACAGGCGGCCGGACCGGAGCAGGTGCCGGAGCCGTTTGAAGCGAGTGCGCGCACGGCAGGTGTCGCCCGGCCGGGAGGGGCGAAACATGGTGATCGCACGGGCACGCGCGGTGAGGCGTGCCAGGTCGGCGCACTGGGTTGGGGCACGTCGGATTCCGGCCAATCTCGGCTCCCGCACGGAGTTTCGGGCGGCCAATCCACCGATTCCCCCGCCTGCCGGGGGGTGGCCTGCCACCCTGGTCTGACCCCCTGGCCAGAACCCCGACGCGCGGCACGTCCACCGATCCGTCGTGCCGTCACCACTTGAGCACCGCGCGCAGTTCAGCGCGCGGCCGTCCACCGCACGGCCGCGCACGCACCCTCAGCACACCGGCACCACCGCCCCGGCGAACCCGCCGGGGCGGACCGCGAGAGGAGAACCCATGTCGCTCGACGTCTCACCGGCTCTGCTGGAGAAGGCCGAACGGGGCGAGGTCGACGAGCGGGAGTTCGTCGACTGCGTCCGCACCTCGCTGCCCTACGCCTGGGACATGATCAGCTCGCTGGTCGCCCAACTCAAGGTCGACGGAACCGACTTCGCCGACAACGAGGTTCCCCCGCCGAGCGAGCAGGAGCGCGGGCAGCTGCTCCGCGCGATGGCCAGCGACGCCATCCGCGGCGCCCTGCAGCGCCACTTCGGGGTCCAGCTGGCGTTCCAGAACTGCCACCGGGTCGCCGCCTTCGCCCCCGGCCCCGACACCGCCGAGCGGCTGGCCCGCTTCACCTCCGTCCGGGCCCAGCTGCTCAACCAGTCGCCGGAGCTGCGCGACTGCTGACCCGCCGTCGGCACCCCCGACCGGCGCACCGAGCGCGGGCCGCCCCGGCCACCCCGGGGCGGCCCGCGGGCGCGCCCGCCAGGACCCTGAGGCCCTCAGGACAGTTGCGGCAGCACGTCCGAACCCAGCCGAGCCACGTTGTGCAGGGTCGCCGCGGTGTCGCCCGAACCCTCCACCAGCAGCGCGAAGCGCCGGATGCCGGTGCCCTCCGCCGTCGCCAGCAGCCGGTCCGCGCACTGCCGCGGCGTGCCCACCGCGTGCAGGTCGCAGAGCAGTTCGGTGTACGCCCACGGGTCCCGCATCGAGCGCTCCCGGCCGTCCACCGTGCGGTGCGCGCCCAGCCCGTGCGCGAAGAAGTCCGGCATCGCCCGCAGCAGCCCGGCCCGGGCCGCGCCCGCCCGGTCGTCGATCTGCGCCACGCCCGCCGCCACGTGCTCCCGCTCCACCCGGGCCAACTGCTCCTCGCCGCGCCCCGCCGCCCGCCAGGCGGCCCGGTACGCGGCCAGCATGCTCCGCTTGTCCTCGTCGCCCGAGTGCATGCCCAGCAGCATCGGCAGGCCCCGCTCGGCGGCCGTCCGCACCCCGTTCGGCGAGGTGCAGGCCATCACCACCGGCGGACCGGAGCGGCCCGGCCGCCCGTCCTCCTGCCGCTGCCGCGGGATCACCGGCGCCGCGCCCTCCAGGCCCAGCCAGCCCGCCAGGTCGGCCCGCCGGGCCGGCTCCGCGGCCTGCGGCACCACCGCCACCTCCGGGAACTCGAACTGCGGCCCCGACGCCCCCACCCGGGCGCCGCGCAGCCAGGCCAGCAGCAGGTCCAGCCGCTCCGGGAAGCCCCGTTCGTACGCCTCCGGCCCGGTGCCGAACACCGCCAGGTCGATCCACGGCCCGCCCCGGCCCACGCCCAGCGTGAACCGCCCGCCCGAGGTCAGGTGCAGCAGCGCCGCCTGCTCGCCCAGCGCCACCGGGTGACGGGTGCTCAGCACGCTCACCGCGGTGCCCACCCCGATCCGCCGGGTGCGGCCCAGCAGCATCGCCGCCAGCGTCGCCGCGTCCGGGCACACCCCGTACGGGACGAAGTGGTGCTCGGCCAGCCAGACCGCGTCCAGCCCGGCCCGCTCGGCGGCGCCCGCCGCGGCCAGGGTGCGGTCCAGCGCCTCGCCGTGGCCCTGGCCGGGGAACTGGGCGGACAGCAGGAAGGCGCCGACCCGGATGCCGTCCGTGTCGGCGCCCCCGGCCCGCTCCGGCCCGGCCTGGACGGCCGGCACCACCCCGCTGCCGACCGTCCGCGGGCCGGCGGAACGGGACTCGGGCCGGGCGGTGGTCTTCGTCATCGGGATGCCTCCTCGGTGCGCGCAGGGTCTGCGAGCCCCGCCGTGTCACCACGTGAGTAACCCATGTCATGTGCCAATGGCACGCCGAACCGGTGATTTCCCCGAGAAAAGGATGGATTACCGCCGATTCGCGGCAGTCGCGCGCCGATCCGTGCTATTGGCGCTCAAGGGGCGCACGGGACGCGGGTGACCCCGGGAGTACAACGCGCCCGGCCGGGTCCGGTCACTGCCCGGCGACCGCCCCGCCGGGCCCCGTACCCTGGAGGGACAGCGCGCCCGACGGAGAGGTAGTCACGTGTCCCCCCGCCGCAACCGGATCGACCGGATCGACCGGTCCGACGAACGAGGCTCCGCCGCGCCGACGGGCGGCTCGCTGCGCCGGGTCGAGGAGTACCGCGGCGAGGACTGGGTGGTGCAGACCGTGGCCGGCACCGCCGGGCGGTTCTACCGCTGCCCCGGCTGCGACCAGGAGATCCCGCCGGGCGTCGGCCACGTGGTGGCCTGGCCCGACCACGGCGGGGGAGTGGACGACCGGCGGCACTGGCACCGGGCGTGCTGGGGAGCGCGGGAGCGCCGCGGCTCCAAGCTGCTGCGGGGCCGCAGCGCTCCGAAGTACTGACGGATCGTCAGGCGTCCCGCTTCTTCAGCACCAGGTAGCCGCAGAGCAGTGCGGCGGCCGCCCAGGCGGCGCAGATCAGCAGGCCGACCCACGGCCCGTACGGCTGGTCGGCGGGCTGGTAGACCTGGATCGACCGGGAGCCGGCCCAGTCCGGGAAGTAGTGCGCGACGGTCTTCACCTTCGGCACCACCGACAGGATCGGCGAGAGCAGGAAGAAGAACGGCACCAGGATGCCCAGCGCCAGGGTCTGGTTGCGCAGCAGCACGGTGATCCCGGCCGCGAACAGGCAGAGCAGGGTCAGGTAGCAGGCGGCGCTGAACACCGCGCGCAGCACGCCCTCGTCGCCCAGCGAGGTCGAGTGCTCGCCGAGCACGGCCTGTGCGACGAAGAAGGTGACGAACACCGTCACCAGCGAGACCGCGAAGGCCAGCGCGGCGAGCACCGCCGCCTTGGCCGCCAGCAGGGTGCCGCGCTGCGGGACGGCGGCCAGCGAGACCCGGATCATGCCGCTGCTGTACTCGTTGCCGACGGCGAGCACGCCGAACACCACGATCGCCAGCTCGCCGAGCATGATGCCGGAGAAGGCCGTGCCGGTGGCGTCGAACGGGGTGCTGGAGTCCTTGGTGACGTCGGCGAAGTTGTTCTTGGTCACCAGCGACAGCAGGGTGCCGACCAGCAGGGTGACCACGAAGGTGAGGGCGAGCGTCCAGACGGTGGAGCGGACGCTGCGGATCTTGGTCCATTCGGACTGGGCGACGGCGGGGAAGGCGGCCATCTCAGTTCTCCTTTCCGGCCCGGTTGGCGCCCCAGGCGGGCTGCGGCTGCGGGGGCGCGCCGGCCGGGCGGGCGCCGGCCTGGTACTCCACCGAGTCGGCGGTCATCTGCATGAACGCCTCCTCCAGCGAAGCCTGCTGCGGGCTCAGTTCGTGCAGGGTGACGCCGTGCGCGGCGGCCAGGTCGCCGAGGAAGGCAGGGTCGCCGTCGACCACCTCCCAGGCGCCGTCCGGGCCCGGTTCGGGCGTCAGGCCGGCGCCGTGCAGGGCGTTCAGCAGCTGCTCCTGGTGCGGGGTGCGCAGCCGGACCGAGGAGCGGGAGTTGCGCTTGATGAACTCGGACATCGGCAGGTCGGCGAGCAGCCGGCCGCGGCCGATCACCACCAGGTGGTCGGCGGTCAGCGCCATCTCGCTCATCAGGTGCGAGGAGACGAAGACCGTGCGGCCCTCGGCGGCCAGCCCCTTCATCAGGTTCCTGATCCACAGGATGCCCTCGGGGTCGAGCCCGTTCACCGGCTCGTCGAACATCAGGATCTTCGGGTCGCCGAGCAGCGCCGAGGCGATGCCCAGGCGCTGGCCCATGCCGAGCGAGAAGCCCCGGGCCCGCTTCTTGGCGACCGAGGTGAGGCCGACCAGCTCCAGCACCTCGTCCACCCGGGCGCGCGGGATGCGGTTGGACTGGGCCATCCAGAGCAGGTGGTCGTAGGCGGTGCGGCCGGGATGGACGGCCTTGGCCTCCAGCAGGGCGCCGATCTCGCGCAGCGGGTCCTGGATGTCGGCGTAGCGCTTGCCGCCGATGGTGACCCGGCCACCGGTCGGCTGGTCGAGGTCGAGGATCATCCGCATGGTGGTCGACTTGCCGGCGCCGTTCGGGCCGAGGAAACCGGTCACCACCCCCTCCGGAATACGGAAGTTCAGATCGGTGACGGCCAACTTGTCACCATAACGCTTCGTCAGGTGATGCAACTCGATCATTTACCACTCCTTGGTCTGGAGTCAGGTTAGGACAGAAAACCGACAAAACGGACTATCGTCGTCCGGGGCGTGCCCACCGGGCCCTACGGTGGAGCACATGACCTCCCCCAGCGCGCCGGCCGTCCGCGAGAACGGCACCGGCACCCCGCTCGTCCTGCTGCACGCCTTCCCGCTCTCCGCGCGGATGTGGGAGGCCCAACTGGAACGGGTACCCGGCCCGGCCGGGGACGACGCCCGGGTCGTCGCCCCGGACCAGTTCGGCTTCGGCGCCGACCCGCTCGACGACCGGCCGCACTCGCTGGACGACGCCGCCGACCGGATCGCCGCCCTGCTCGACCGCCTCGGCCTCGAACGCGCCGTGCTGGGCGGCCTGTCGATGGGCGGGTACGTGGTGATGGCCTTCGCCCGCCGGCACCCCGAACGACTCGCCGGACTCGTCCTCGCCGACACCCGGGCCACCGTCGACACCGAGGCCGGCCGGAACAACCGGGAGCGGATCGCCACCGCCGTGCTCGCCGCCGGCAGCGTCGACCTGCTGATCGAGGAGGGCACCGCGGAGAACCTGCTCGCCCCCGGCGCCGACCCCGAACTCGTCGACGCCGTACGGCGGATGATCGCCGAGGCCGACCCGGTTGCGGTCGCCCGGGCGCAGCGCGCGATGGCCGCCCGCCCCGACTCGCTGGACGACCTGGCCGCCCTGGAGGTGCCCGCCGCGGTCATCGTCGGCGAACTCGACACCATCACCCCGCTCGCCGAGGCCCGGATGATGGCCGAGGCCCTCGGCGACGCCGAACTGACCGTCATCCCGGCCGTCGGCCACCTCTCCTCGCTGGAGGCCCCCGAGACCTTCAACGCCGCCGTCCGGGCCCTGCTCAAGCGGGTCAAGCAGTACGGCGTCTGACGGACCGTCGGGAGACGACGGCCCGTCGGGAAACGCGGAAGGGCCCGGAGCCAGCCGGCTCCGGGCCCTTCCGGACGCTCAGCGGTCCGGACGAGGTCAGCGGGACTGCTGCGCCGGGACACCCATGGAGTCGTCGGTCGGCAGCGTGGCCGCGGCCACCGCCGCGCCCGTCAGCGTGGCCAGCATCTCGCGGACGTTGGTCAGCTGCGCGTTGATCGAGTCGCGGCGGTTGGTGAGCGCCGCCAGCTCGCGCTCCGACTCGCTGCGGACCCGGTCGGCCTTGGCGTTGGCGTCGGCCACGATGTCCTCGGCCTGGCGCTGCGCCGTCTCGATGGTCTGGCGGGAGCGGCGCTCGGCGTCGGTGCGCAGCTTCTCCGCCTCCAGGCGGAGCTGCTCGGCCCGGTGCTCGATCTCGGCGAGGCGCTTCTCGGCCTTGGCCTGACGGGCCGCCAGGTCGCGCTCCGACTGCTCCCGGCGCTTGGCCAGGTTGGTCTCGAACTCCAGCGCGGCCTGCGCGGCCTTGGTGCGGGTCTCCTCGAAGAGGGCGTCCGCCTCCTCACGCTTGTTCTGCGCGTCCTTGTTGGCCTCGGCCCGCAGCTGCGCCGCGTCCGACTTCGCCTTGTCGACGATCCGCAGACCCTCGTCCTCCGCCTTGGCCTTGCGGTCCTTGGCGTAGTTCTCGGCCTCGGTGCGGACCTGCTGCGCGGCGGCCTCGGCCAGCTCGCGGTGCTGCTCGGCGGCGCGGTGCGCCTCGTCGCGCAGGTCCTTCGCCTCCTCCTCGGCGAGGCGGAGGATCTTCTCGACCCGGGCGCCGAGACCGGCGTAGGAGGGCTCCGCCTCGGTGACCGCGGCCTGCGCCGTCTGGGTCTCCAGGTGGAGTTCCTCGATGCGCTTCTCCAGCGCGCTGATCCGGGAGAGCGCGCTGTCTCGGTCGGCCACCAGCTTGGCGATCCGCTCGTCGACCTGGGCGCGCTCGTACCCACGGCGTACCAGGTCGAAGCCGTGCGGGGAGTGACTGTCGCTCATGGGATTTCTGGGCTTCCTGTCGTCAAACCGCTGAGATGGTTGAGGGAATCCTGACACGGTACCGGAGTGTCAACGGCGAAACACCGTTGGTTCGCGGACAATGACCGCTCAATCGGGTGGCGCGCCCCCGGAGCGATTGCCTCCCGACCGCGGAGAGCCCACCCCGGCACCTGCCTTGGGCCCTCCGTCCTTCCTGTTTCCCCCGTTGCCGTGGCCCGACGACGCGGGCGACTCGAACGCCTCCAGCGCCGACAGCACGTCCTGGACCCGAGAGATCTCGGTGTTGATGTCCTTGCGGCGGCGGACCAGTTCGTCCAACTCCCGCTGGCCCTCGTCGGTCACGCGCTTCGCTTCGGCCCGGGCCTCGGCGAGCAGCCGCTCCGCCTCCTCGGCCGCCAGCCGCAGCTGCTCCTCGGCGTCCGAACCGGCCCGGCGAATCCGCTTCTCCGCCTCGTCGTCGGCCCGCTTGAGCCGGGACGCGGCCTGGTCGGCGGCCGCCTCCAACTGCTCCTCGGACTCCATCTCGGCGGCCTTCAGCTTCGCCTCGGCCTTGATGATCAGCGCCTCGGCCCGGGTGGTGGAGTCCGCGAGCTTGTTCTCGGCCTCCTTGAGCAGCGTCTCCGCCTTGCGGACCGCCGCGATCCGGACCCGGCCCGCCTCCGCGGACGCCTCCGAGGTCAGCTCCGAGGCCCGCGCCTCGGCCGCGGCGATCAGCTCGGCGGCCCGCTCCTCGGCCTCCGCGACCTGCGCCTGCGCCTGCTCCTCGGCCTCGGTCAGCTGCTCCTGGGCCGCCGTCACCAGCGCGTCCACCCGCTCGCCGGCCGACTTCATCGCCTGCGCGTTCTCCTTGCGGGCGCGCTCGTGCAGCGACTCGATCTCCGCATCGGTCCGCTCCCGCAGCTCCTCCGCGCGCTCCCGGATCGCCGTGGAGTCCCGGCGGGCCTCGGAGAGCAGCGCGTCCGCGTCCGAACGGGCCTTCTCCACCTCGGACTTGCCCTGCGCCTCGGCCTCCGCGCGCAGCCGCTCCGCCTCCTGGCGGGCCGCCGACACCATCGCGTCGGCCTGCTCCTCTGCCGCCGTGGCGGTGGCCAGCGCCTCGGCCTGGGCCTGCTCGCCGAGCTGCTCGGCGTCCGCGAACGCCTTCTCCAGCACCGACTTGGCCTGGTCGCGGGTCGACCGGTCGTACGCCTCGGCGGCCTCCCGGGTCTCCCGGTCGAAGGACTCCGCGCGGGACCTGATGTCCGCGTCGAACTCCTCCGCCAGCGTGCGGGTGGCCAGCGCGTACTCCTCGGCGTCCGCGCGCAGCGCCGCCGCCCGCTCCTCCGCCTCGGCCAGCGCCGCGGCCGCCAGCTCCTCGGCCTCGGCCAGTGCGCGCTGCGCCCCGGCCTCCGCCTCCGCCTGCTGCTGCCGGACGAACTCGGCCGCGGCCTCCCGCAGTTCGGCGGTCTCCCGGTCCGCGGCCTCGCGCAGCTCGCGGTCGTACCGCTCGGCGGCGGCGCGCAGCTCGGCGGCCTCCCGCTCGGCGCTCTCGCGCAGCTCGGCGATCTGCCGGCTCGCGCCCTCGTGCAGGCCCGCCACCGACTGCCGGACCTCGGCGGCCTCCTGCTCGGCCGCCTCGACCAGTTCGGCGGCCCGGGCCTCGCCCTGCGCCCGCAGCTCCTCGGCGGCCCGCTCGGCGCCCGCCCGCAGCTCGGCGGCCTCGCGCTCGGCGGACGCCCGCAGCTCCCGGTCGTACGCGGCGGCGGCGCTGCGCAGCTCGGTGCTCTCCCGCTCGGCGGCGGCCCGCAGGTCGGCGGTCTCCTGGTCGACCACGGCCCGCTGCTCGGCGGTCTCCCGGTCCGCGGCCTCGCGCAGCTCGCGGTCGTACTGCTCGGCGGACGCCCGCAGCTCGCGGTCGTGCTCCTCGGCGGCGGTGCGCAGCTCGGCGGCCTCCCGCGCGGCGGCCTCCCGCAGCTCGGTGCTCTCGCGCTCGGCCGTGGCCCGCTGCTCGGCGGTCTCGCGGTCGGCGGCCTCGCGCAGCTCGCGGTCGTACTGCTCGGCGGACGCCCGCAGTTCGGCGGCGGCGCCGGTGGCCTCCGCGCGCAGGCGGGCGGCCTCGGCGCGGTCGGCCTCGGCCTCGGCACCCAGTGCCGCGGCGTCGGTGCGGGCGGCGGCGAGGGCCCGCTCGGCCTCGGCGCGCAGCTGCTCGGCCTCGGTGGCGGCGGTCTCCCGGACCTGCTCGGCCGCGCCGTCCGCGGCGGCCCGGATCGCCGCCGCCTCGGCCAACCGCTCGGCGGTCTCGGCCTGTTCGCGCTCCAGTTCGGCCCGGGCAGCCTCGCGGGCGGCGGCCGCCTCCGCGCGCAGCGCCTCGGCGGCGGTCTCGGCCTGCTCGGTGACCGTCCGGCCGGCCTGCTCGGCCTCGGCCCGGACCGCCAGCCCGGCCTCCTCGGCCTGCGCCCGGTGCTCCTCGGCCCACTGCGCGGCGTCGGCGCGCAGCGCCTCGGCGGCGGCGTCGGCCTCGGCCCGGACGGTCGCGGCGGCGGCCTCGGCCTGCTCGCGCAGCGCGGCGGCGTCCCGCTCGGCGGCGGCCAGCCGCTCGTCGGCGGCGGCCTGGGCGGCCGCCAGCTTCTCGGCGCGCTCCCGCTCGGCGGCGGCGGTCAGCTTCTCGCCCTCGGTGCGGGCCCGGGTCAGGGTCTGCTCGGCCCGGCCCTGGACGGCGGCCGCCTGCTCGCGGGCCTCGGTGCGCAGCCGCTCGACCTCCTCGGCGGCGCCGGAGCGCAGCGCGTCGGCGTCGGTCTTGGCGGTGGTCAGCAGTTCCTCGGCCTGCTTCGCGGACTCCTCGACCTGGACGGCGGCCTGCCGGCGGGCCTCGGCCCGGACCCGCTCGGCCTCCGCCTCGGCGGCGGCGCGCTGCTCCTCGGCCTGCTCGCGGGCGGCGGCGGCCTCGGCCTGCATCCGCTCCAGCTGCTCGCGGATCGAGGCGGCGTCCTCCATGGCGGCGTTCTGCGCCTGCTCGACGGCCTCGCGGGCCTGCTCCAGCAGCGTGCCGGCCTCGGACTTGGCGTGCTCGACCAGCCGCTCGGCCTCCGCGGCGGCCTCGCCGCGGGTGGACTCGGCGTCGGTGCCGGCCCGGGCCAGCACCTCCTCGGCCTGCTTGGCGGCGCGGGCCAGCCGCAGCGCGGCGTCCTTGGCGGCCTCGGCCCGGCCGGCCTCCTCCGCCTCGGTGCGCAGCCGCTCGGCCTCGGCGGCGGCGCTCTCGCGCAGCGCGGCGGTCTCGCCCTCGGCGGCGGCCCGCAGCGCGGCGATCTCCGCCTCCGCCTCGGCGCGCAGCTCGTTGGCCACCGACTCGGCGGCGCCGCGCAGGCGCTCGCTCTCCTCGCGGGCGGCGGCCCTGGCGGCGTCCGCCTCGGCCTGCACGGTGGCGGCGGCGGAGCGGATCAGCTCGGCCTCGCGGGTGGCGGCGGCCACCATCTTCGCGATCTCGGCGCGGGCGGTGGCGGAGCGCTGCTCGGAGGCGGCGGCGCCGTCGGCGACCTTCCGCTCGGCCTCGCTGGTGGCCTCGGCCTGCAGGCGCTGCGCGGCGGCGGTGGCCTCCTCGCGCATCCGGGCGGCCTCGGCCCGGGCCCGCTCGGTCTCGGCCAGCGCCTCGGCGCGCAGCCGCTCTATTTCGGCCTGGGCGCCGGACAGCGCGGCCCCGGCGCGCTCCTGGTCGGCGCGGGCCTGCTGCTTGAGGGCGGTGATCTCGGCCTCGGCGGCGGCCAGCTTGCGCTCGGCGGCGGCGTGCGCCTCGGCGAGCTGCTGCTGGGCGGCGCCGAGGGTGGCGGCGCGCTGCTCCTCGGCCTGGGCACCGGTCTGCTGGGCCTGCTCGGAGGCGGCCCGGAGCAGGCGCTCGGCGTCGGTCTGGGCGCGCAGCAGGGCGGCCTCGGCCTGGGCCTGGGCCTCGCCGCGGGCGGCGTCGACGTCGGCGGCGGTCTGGGCGCGGGCCTGGTCGGCGAGCGCGGCGGCCTCGGCGCGGACCGCGGCCATCATCCGGTCGGCCTCGGCCCGGGCCTCCTGGAGCAGGCGCTGAGCCTCCTGCTCGGTGCCGGCCCGGGTCTGCTCGGCCCAGTTGACGTTCTCGCTGACGTGGCGCTCGGCGGCGGCCCGGAACTCGGCGAGCTCCTCCTCCAGCCGGCGGCGCCGGGCGTTGAACTCGGCCTCCAGCTGGGCGGTCCGCTCGGCGGCCTCGGCCATCATCCGCTGGGTGGCGGCCTGGGACTCGCGCAGCGCCCGTTCGGCGTCCGCGCGCAGCGCCTCGGCCTGCAGCTCGGCGTTGCGCAGGAGCTGCTCGGCCTGGCCGGAGACGGAGTCGAAGGCGCGCGGCTGGGCGAGCTGCCGCCGGGCCTCGTGCAGCTTGGCCCGGAGCACCTCCACCTGGTAGGCGAGGTCGTCGGCGTGCTCGACGGTCTTGTCCCGCTCCTTGCGGGCCTTCTCCAGCTCGGCCTCGAACTTGGAGAGGTGATCCTCAACCTCGTAGCGGTCGTAGCCCCGCACTCCGCGGTCCCATCCATCTCCTGGTCGCGTCCTCGACCGGGCCGCTCCGCCCCGCAGCCTGCCGGGTCGGACCGGTTGGTCCTTGCAATCGCTCCGCCGTCCGGGTGGACTCCTGAGCGAACTGTTGCCTCTGGAGAATGGTGACAGATCCGAACGGCGACCGTTCGGCCGTGCCCGCGTCGTGGACTCCCCTGCGGTGCGCGGACCGGTGGTACCTGCGCACCTGGGCATTGTAGTGGGAGCCGCTGCGGGGGGAATGGGGGCGAGGGTCTTTTCGGAAGTTACCGGCCGGTTCGTTACCGGACGGCCCGCCCCCGACCGCAGCCGCCCGGTGCCCGGCTCAGTGCTCGGACGGCTCCGCGGAGGTGACCAGCTCGGTCAGCACGCCGCCGCAGTCCTTGGGGTGCAGGAAGGTGATCCGGGAGCCCATCGAGCCGCGCCGCGGCTCGTCGTACAGCACCCGCACGCCCTTGCCCGCGATCGCCGCGGCGTCCCCGTCCACGTCCGCGGTGCCGAAGGCGATGTGGTGCACGCCCTCGCCGTTCTTGGCGAGCCACTTCGCGACCGTGGAGTCCTCCCGGGTGGGCTCCAGCAGCTGGAGGTAGGAGGCGCCGCCGTCACCGGTGTCGTTGATCTTCAGCATGGCCTCGCGGACGCCCTGCTCCTCGTTGACCTCGGTGTGGAACACCTCGAAGCCGTAGGTGGAGCGGTAGAACTCGACGGTGCGGTCCAGGTCGAAGCAGGCGATGCCGATGTGGTCGATGCGGGTCAGCACGGTGGTGTCCTCCGAGGGGTGCGGACGGGAAGAGGGTGGCACTCAGTGCAGCGCATCGCGGCGGGCGCACGCCAGCGGCGCGCCCTGCGAGTCTGCTCACACGCCCCTGCCCGGTTCCGGCACGGTGTTCACTGGACAGTGCCAGTAGCGCTGATCACATCGTCCCGGCGGTGACGCAGGGGTGACCGGTCAGTACATTGACGGCATTCCTACCCTCTGGTCCGACGCGCGAAGGGGCTCGTCCATGACTACTTCTGTGATCGTCGCAGGTGCCCGCACGCCCATGGGGCGGCTGCTCGGCTCGCTCAAGGGTTTCTCCGGTGCCGAGCTGGGCGGCTTCGCCATCGAGGCGGCGCTCCAGCGGGCCGGCATCACCGGCGAGCAGGTCCAGTACGTGATCATGGGCCAGGTGCTGCAGGCCGGCGCGGGCCAGATCCCGGCCCGCCAGGCCGCCGTCAAGGCCGGCATCCCGATGAACGTCCCGGCGCTGACCATCAACAAGGTCTGCCTGTCCGGGCTGGACGCCATCGCGCTGGCCGACCAGCTGATCCGGGCCGGCGAGTTCGACATCGTGGTGGCCGGCGGCCAGGAGTCGATGACCAACGCCCCGCACCTGCTGCCGAAGTCCCGCGAGGGCTTCAAGTACGGCGCGATCGGCATGCTCGACTCGATGGCCCACGACGGCCTGACCGACGCCTACGAGAACATCCCGATGGGCGAGTCCACCGAGAAGCACAACACCCGCCTCGGCATCACCCGCGAGGTGCAGGACGCGATCGCCGCCGCCTCGCACCAGCGCGCCGCCAAGGCCCAGGCCGACGGCGTGTTCGAGGCCGAGATCGTCCCCGTCGCCATCCCGCAGCGCAAGGGCGAGCCGGTGCTGTTCTCCCAGGACGAGGGCATCCGCGCCGACACCACCGTCGAGGGCCTGGCCAAGCTCCGCCCGGCCTTCGCCAAGGACGGCACGATCACGGCCGGCACCTCCTCGCAGATCTCCGACGGCGCCGCCGCGGTCGTGGTGATGAGCAAGGCCAAGGCGGAGGAGCTGGGCCTGACCTGGCTGGCCGAGATCGGTGCGCACGGCAACGTCGCGGGCCCGGACAACTCGCTGCAGTCGCAGCCGTCCAACGCGATCAAGCACGCCCTCGCCAAGGAGGGCCTGGAGGTCGCCGACCTCGACCTGATCGAGATCAACGAGGCGTTCGCCGCCGTCGCCCACCAGTCGATGCAGGACCTCGGCGTCAGCGACGAGATCGTCAACGTCAACGGCGGCGCGATCGCGCTCGGCCACCCGATCGGCATGTCCGGCGCCCGCGTGGTGCTGCACCTGGCGCTGGAGCTGCAGCGCCGCGGCGGCGGCGTCGGCGCGGCCGCGCTGTGCGGCGGCGGCGGCCAGGGCGACGCGCTGATCGTCAAGGTCCCCGCGCAGGGCTGACCCGAACCCCCTCCGGACCCCCGCCGGGCCGTGTCACGCGGCCCGGCGGGGCGTCCGTCTTTCTGCTGCGAGGAGCGATTTCGATGGCCGATGTGGCGACGCTGGTCGAGCAGGCCCGGCAGGGCCGTCCCCGGGCGGTGGCCCGGCTGATCACGCTGGTGGAGAACGCCGCGCCGGAGCTGCGCGAGGTGATGGCGGCGCTCGCCCCGCACAGCGGGCGGGCCTACACGGTGGGCCTGACCGGCTCGCCCGGGGTGGGCAAGTCCACCTCCACCTCCGCCCTGGTGTCCGCCTACCGCAAGCGCGGCAAGCGGGTCGGCGTACTGGCCGTCGACCCGTCCTCGCCGTTCTCCGGCGGCGCGCTGCTCGGCGACCGGGTCCGGATGCAGGAGCACGCCACCGACCCCGAGGTGTTCATCCGCTCGATGGCCACCCGCGGCCACCTCGGCGGCCTGGCCTGGGCCGCCCCGCAGGCGCTCCGGGTGCTGGACGGGGCCGGCTGCGACGTGATCCTGGTGGAGACCGTCGGCGTCGGGCAGTCCGAGGTGGAGATCGCCGCGCAGGCCGACACCTCGGTGGTGCTGCTGGCCCCCGGCATGGGCGACGGCATCCAGGCCGCGAAGGCGGGCATCCTGGAGATCGGCGACGTCTTCGTGGTCAACAAGGCCGACCGGGACGGCGCGGACGCCACCGCCCGCGAGCTCAACCACATGCTCGGCCTGGGGGAGTCCCGGCAGGCCGGGGACTGGCGGCCGCCGATCGTCAAGACCGTGGCGGCCCGCGGCGAGGGCGTGGACGAGCTCGTCGAGGCGCTGGAGAAGCACCACGGCTGGCTGGCCGAGAGCGGCGAACTCGACGCCAGGCGGCGGCGCCGGGCCGCGCAGGAGGTCGAGGCGATCACGCTGGCGGCGCTCCGGGCCCGGATCGGCGACCTGCGCGGCGACCGCCACCTGGACGCGCTGGCCGGACAGGTCGCGGCGGGCGAACTCGACCCGTACGCGGCGGCGGACCGGCTGGTCGCCGAACTCACCGGCTGACGCCGGGGACTGTGCGCACCGCGAGAGCGCGCCGTGGCGGGCAAGTCATTGCCCGCAGTGCGGTCCTGCGGTGCGCTCCCTTCCGCTGCGCGCAGTTCCCCGCGCCCCTGGTGGGCCTCCCGGGTGTGTTTCGCCCGCTTCCGGCGCTACGCCTTGCCGCGGAGGCCGCGGAGGTGTTCGGCGATCGGGGCGAGGGCCGTGTAGAGGGCGTCGAGCTGGTCGTCGGTGAGGCGGTCGACGAAGTGTTCGCGGACGCTGCGGACGTGGTCCGGGGCGACCTTGCGGAGGGTCTCCCAGCCGTGGTCGGTGAGGTGGGCGTAGAGTCCGCGGCGGTCGCCGGGGCAGTCCTGGCGGAGGACCAGGCCGGCCGTCTCCATCCGGGTGATCTGGTGCGAGAGGCGGCTCTTGGACTGCAGGGTGGCGGTGGCCAGGTCGGTCATCCGCATCCGGTGGTCCGGGGACTCGGAGAGCACGACCAGGATCTCGTAGTCGTTGATGGCCAGGTTGTGGGTCTGCAGTTCGCGGCTCAGCTGGTGTTCGAGCAGCTTGCCGACCTCCAGGTGGGTGCGCCAGAACCGCTGCTCGCGGGCGTCCAGCCAGGGCGTCCCCGGCTCCGCGTCGCGGGAGGGGGGGACCGCCGGCGCTTCGGTGTCGGGGGTGTCCATGCCGCCAGCATAGCCGATATTGTTCAATGTTGTACAACTTCTCGACGGGCGCCCGCGCGCGCCGCCCTCCCGACGGAGATCGTTCCGCGCCAATTCCCGGGGTGGAGTCGGACGGTGACACCGCGTTAGGCATAATCGCGGACATGACGATTCGGAGTGCGAATTTCCATTCGATAGCCGACGGCGTGTACGCCTGGCAGCCGCAGCAGCGCGGCTGGGGCCTGGCCAACTGCGGCCTGGTCACCGCCGCCGGCGGTGCGCTGTGGATCGACACCCCGTACGACCGCACCCTGGCCGGGGAGTTCCTGGACCGGACCCGCGCCGTCCTCGCGCCCGGGACCACCGTCGACCGGATCGTCGTCACCCACGCCAACGGCGACCACCTGTGGGGCGCCGGCGTCCTGCCCGACGCCGAGGTGATCACCACCCGCGAGGCGCTGCACCACATCGCCTACGAGCCCACCCCCGAGCAGCAGCACGCCCTGCTGCGGACCCTCGACCCGGACAGCGACACCGGCTCCTACCTGCAGGAGCACTTCGGCTGCTTCGACTGGTCCGACACCCCGCCGGTGGTCCCCGACACCGTGTTCACCGGCGAGCTCGAACTCCGGGTCGGCGACATCCCGGTGCAGGTCAGCAGCCTCCCGCCGGCCCACACCAGCGGCGACCTGATCGTCCACCTGCCCACCCGCTCCACGGTGTTCACCGGCGACATCGTCTTCGGCTCCACCGCCGAGCACCCCGGCGACCACGCCGTGCACTGGGCCGGCCCGCTCGGCAACGTGGTCGACGCCGTCGAGCGGCTCCTCGACACCGGCGCGGAAACGATCGTCCCCGGCCACGGCCCGCTGCTCACCCGCCAGGACCTCCGGGCCCATGCCGGGTACCTGCGCTACCTCCGGGACCGCGCGCACGCCCTGCACGCCGCCGGCGTCCCGCTCGCCGAGGCCGTCCGGACCGTGCTCGACGAGCGCCGCCACCCCGAACTCGGCCTGCCCGAACGGCTCCTGGTCACCCTGGGCACCGAGTACCGGCACCTCGACGGGGCCGAGCCCCCCGCCATGCTGGAGGTCGTCGGCAAGATGGCCGGCCTGGCCCGGCAGCGCGCCGCCGAGGGCGCCGCCGGCACCGTCTGATCCGCTGACCCGTTCCGCGTTCGACGACACCCCCGAGGACCCCATGGTCGAGATCGTGCTCGCCCTGCTGGCCGGCGCCGCCCTGGCCGGAGGACCGCTGCTGTGGTCCGCCCGACGCGCCACCCGCACCGCTCGAACCGCCGCCCACCGGGCCACCGACGCCGAGAACCGGGCCGACGCCGCCACCCGGCGGGCGCTCGCCGCCGAGGAGGGCGCCCGCGCCGCGGACGCCCGCGGCCGGGCCGCCGAGGCCCGGCACACCCTCGCCGAGGCCCGGCACACCCTCGCCGAGGCCCGGCTCGCCGCCGCCCTGCGGGAGACCGTCCACCTCGCCCAGGAACGGCTCCCCGCCGCCACCACCGCGCTCACCCACCCGCGCACCCCCGTGCCCGGGCCGCTCGACCCGGCCGCCGGCACCGACGAGTTCCACCACGCCCTGGACGCCGCGCTCACCGCCGCCGTCCGCGCCGTGCTCGCCGAGCGCGAGCGCACCGACGCCGCCGCCCGGGCCGCGCTGCGCGGCGCCGCCTCCAAGATCCAGGCGCTGCTGATCCAGGTCCGCTCGCTGCTGGAGGAGATCCAGCTCTCGGTCGACGACCCCCGGCTGCTCGCCCTGGACTTCCGCAACGAGCTGACCCTGCGCCGGGTGCAGTCCCTCGCCGTGCTCTCCGGCGCCTGGCCCGGCATGACCCGGGAGGACTCCCCGCTCGCCGAGCTCTGCGTCGGCGCGCAGTCCCGGGTGGCCGGCTACGCCCGCGTCGAGATCACCAACCACCTGCGCGAACCCCGGCTCGCGGTGGCCGCCCGGGCCGCCGAACCGGTCGCCATCGCGCTCGCCGAGATCCTCGGCAACGCCACCGCCTACTCGCACCCCGAGACCCGGGTCGTGGTCTCCATCGAACAGGGCAGCTCCGGCGCCCTGGTGGTGGTCGACGACATGGGCGTCGGCATGGAGCCCGACCAGCTGGCCCGGGCCGGCGAACTGCTCGACGGCCAGGCCGAGGTGCTGCTCACCGAACTCGGCGACCCGCCGCAGGCCGGCTTCGCCGTGATCGGCCTGCTCTGCCGCCAGTTCGGCTTCGGCTGCCGGGTCGAACCCTCCCCGTACGGCGGCGTCCGGGCCATCCTGCGGCTGCCCGCCGACCTGCTCACGCTGACCGACCCGGCCGCGCCGCTGTCCGCGCTCGCGCCCCGGCCGATCACCCAGACCGCGCCGGTGTTCGACGCGGGCGACGCGCTGCCCACCCGCAAGCGCCGCGCCCCGCGGATCCCCCGGCAGGACGCCGGCGCCCCGGCCGGCCACGCCCCCCTCGCCGCCCCGACGGGCCAGACCCCCGACCGGGCCCGCACCGCCTGGTCGGCCCTCCAGTCCGGCACCCTGGCCGGCCGCAGCGCCGCGGACCCGGCCACGAGCCCCGAAGGCCCCGCCGCCACCGAAGGAGACGACACCCCGTGACCGCCCAGCTCCGCCGCCACACCGAGGACCTCTCCTGGGTCCTCACGCCGCTGCTCGAACTGCCGGGCGTCCAGAACGCCGTCATCGCCACCGGCGACGGCCTGGTCACCGGGCACTCCGCCGACCTCGGCCGGGACAGCGCCGACCGGGTCGCCGCGATGACCGCCTCGCTGCACGCCGCGGCCCGCGCCTTCACCACCGCCTTCACCGGCGCCGAGCAGATCCGGCTCAACCAGACCGTGGTCGAGTCCGAGCACGGCTACGCCGTGGTCACCCCCGCCGGGGAGAACTCCTCGCTCGCGGTGTTCGCCACCTCCGGCGCCGACCTCGGCACCATCGCCTACCAGATGCAGGTCCAGGTCGCGGCGCTCGCCCGGGCGCTCGCCAGCCCGGCCCGGGAGGCGAGCGGCACATGACCGTCTCCCGCGGCCTCTACGGCCCCAGCCGCCGCCTCGTCCCGGCCTACCTCGCCACCCAGGGCCGCACCGCCGCCCCCGGCGGGCACCAGCTGGAACGGCTCAGCATCCTGCACGCCGCCGCCGACCTGCCGGCCGGACTGGGCGGCGAACACCGCCAGTTGTGGGAACTGGTCCGCCCCGGCGCGCTGACCGTCGCCGAGGCCGCCGCCCACCTCCGGCTGCCGGTCAGCGCGACGATCTTCATCGCCGCCGACCTGGCCGACCGCGGCGCCCTGCGCGTGCGCGCCCCGATCCCCAACGCCCGGCCGGTCAGCCGGGACCTCGCCGAAAGGCTCCTCAGTGGACTTCGCGCCCTCAAGTAGCACCGCCACCCTGGCCGGTGACGGACCGTCAGGCGCCCCCGCCTACCTCCCCGCCACCGACCCGATCCTGATGAAGCTCATGGTCACCGGGCCGTTCGGGGTCGGCAAGACCACCTTCGTGCGCTCGCTGTCGGAGATCCCGACCCTGCACACCGAGGAGACCATGACGGCCCACGGCGCGCCGGTGGACGACATCTCCCGCACGCCCGGCAAGACCGCCACCACGGTCGCCGTCGACTTCGGCCGGCTCACCCTGTCCGGCGGCGAGTTCGTGCTGTACCTGTTCGGCACCCCCGGACAGCAGCGCTTCCTGCCGCTCTGGCAGGACCTCGCCCGCGGCGCCCTGGGCGCGCTGATCCTGGTCGACACCAGGCGGCTCGCCGACGCCTTCGACGCCATGGACCTGATCGAGGAGGCCGGCCTGCCCTACGCGGTGGCCGTCAACAACTTCCCCGACACCCCGCCGATCGAGCTCGACACGATCCGCGCCGCCCTCGACCTCGATCCCGCCACGCCGCTGCTGGAGTGCGACGCGCGGGAGCGCGAGGGCTGCGTCGACGCCCTGATCGCCCTCACCGAGCACGTCCTGGACCGCCTCCCCCCGGAGCCCGCCCCATGACCCGCACCGCGCTGTTCGGCCCGCAGTTCGCCGCCGACCCGCACACCCACTACGCCCGGCTGCGCGACCGCGGCCCGCTGGCGCCCGTCCAGCTCGCCCCCGGGGTCGACGCCTGGCTGGTCACCGACTACCACGTCGCCCTGGAGATCCTCCGCGACACCGAGACCTGGACCCGGGACGCCCGCCGCTGGCAGGCCACCCAGCCCGCCGACTCGCCGCTGCTCCCGCTGTTCGGCTGGCGCCCCACCGCGCTGTTCTCGGACGGCGAGACGCACGCCCGCTACCGCCAGGTGATCACCGACAGCGTCGGCATCCTGGAGCCCCACCTGCTGCAGCGCGACACCACCGCCGTCGCCGAGCAGCTGATCGCCGAGTTCGCCGGCACCGGCCGGGCCGACCTGCTGGCCCAGTACGCCTACCGGCTGCCGCTGCTGATCCTCACCTCCTGGTACGGCATCCCGGACCCGGACATCGACCGGATCAGCGCCGCGATGAACCGGGCCTTCGAGTCCTCCACCGGGGCCGCCGCCGCGTACGCCGACCTGGTCGCGGTGATCACCGGGCTGGTCGCCGAACGCCGCGAGGCGCCCCGGCACGACCTGATCTCCGCCTTCCTCAACCACCCGGCGAAGCTCGCCGACGAGGAGGTGGTCCGGCACATCACGCTGACCCTGATGGCGGGCCACGAGCCCACCGCCAACCTCACCGCCAACGCGCTGCTGCGGATGCTCTCCGACGACCGGTACGCGGGCTCGCTGCACAGCGGCGCGATGACGGCGCACGACGCCGTCAACGAGGTGCTCTGGCAGGACCCGCCGCTGTCGAACTTCTCCCCGCACTACCCGCGCCGGGAGATCGTCTTCCACGGCACCGTGCTCACCCCCGAGCAGCCGGTCCTGGTCTCCTACGCCTCCGCCAACGCGCAGGCGGCGCTGCCCGCTGCGGAGGCCGAGTCGCTCGGCGGCTCCTACGCGCACCTCGCCTGGGGCGCCGGACCGCACCGCTGCCCGGCCCGGCAGCCGGCCGTCCTGATGGCCGTCACCGCCGTCGAGTACCTGATCAGCCGGCTCACCGACCTCCGGCTGGCCGTCCCCGCCGAGGGGATCGCCTGGCGGCAGGGGCCGATCCACCGGGCGCTGGTCTCGCTGCCGGTCGAGTTCACGCCGCTCTAGGAACGCCGGAACTCCGGAGCCCACCCGGGCGGTCGGCCACGGGTGGGCTCCGGGGGCGTTCCGGCGGGGGCGTGCTAGAGGCCGAACATCCGGCCGAGGTCGCCGAGGCTCGGGGCCTGCTGGCCGTGGCCGCCGGCCTGGTGCGGGACGCCGGAGCCCGGGACGCCCGCCTCGGCGGCGACCACGCCGACCGAGCGCTCGGCCATCAGGGTCTCGGTGGACTGCATCAGCACCTGGCCGGCGCCGATGAACTCGAACTGGTGCTCCTCGCCGCTGGCGCCGCCGATCCCGGTCAGGTGCCGCAGGCCGCCGATCAGGCCGTGCATGTAGCTGTGGTCGTAGTGGTGGCAGGGCGCGGGGCAGTCGGCCCAGCCGACCAGGGCCTGCGGGTCGACCCGGATCGGCGGCTCGACGAAGTGCACCGGCCCGTTGGAGGCGGCGACGAACTTGCCGGTGCCGATCAGGGTGAGGAACCCGGGGATGATCGACTGCTTGAGCTGCAGCGTGGGTTCGAAGGCCAGCAGGTTGCCCGAGCGCACCGTCAGGTTGCCCTCCTCCAGGTCGTAGGAGTTCAGGTCGAAGGCCCGGTCGGCGAGCAGCAGCTTGCCGCGGCCCTCGGCCACCACCCAGTCGGAGGCGTGCAGCGGGGAGTTGAAGTTCCGTTCGAGCACCTGGTCGAGCACGCCGCGGCCGATCCCGGAGAAGCGCATGTCGCCGTAGTAGGCGATCATCTTGCCCTTCTGCAGGTAGTACGCGCCGTTCAGGTCGACCGAGAAGCAGTACGGGTTGACGTTGTCGTTGACCGGCAGCGTCGACGGGTCGTGCACGGTCGGGCCCTCGCCGCCGGGCGGCTGGAACACCGGCGCGCCGAACTGCCCGGCCGGCGGCGCCTGGTAGGGCTGCTGCGGGGCGGGCATGCCGACCTGGGTGGCCTGGTACGACTGCTGGTACTGCTGCTGCGAGTAGCCGGGCTGGCCCGGCGGCGGCTGCGGGGGGTACGGCTGGCCGCCCTGCTGGGGCGGGTACGGCTGTCCCTGCGGCGGGTAGGGCTGCCCCTGCTGGGGGTACGGCTGCTGGCCGTAGGGCTGCTGCGGGGGGTAGGACATCAGAGCTTCACCTCGCTGGCCTGCACGTAGACCATGCCGTGTCCGGAGAGTTCGAGCTGGAACGCCTCGCCGGAGCCGCGTCCGATCATGTCGCGCCAGCCGAGGGCGCTGGAGAGCTTGTTGGTGACCTGGCCGCGGTGCGCGACGTAGGCCTGCGGGTCCACGTGGACGGGCTGGTTCGGGGCGATGGGGAGCTCCACCACGCCGCCGTGCGCCATCATCGCGACCGAGCCGTGGCCGGTCAGCTGGGTGGTGAACAGGCCCTGCCCGGTGACCTGGCCGCGCACCACGCCCATCAGGCCGCCCTGCTGGCCCATGAACATGGTGGACTGCTGCAGGCTGCCCTCGAAGGCGAGCAGCCGGTCCGCCTCGACGTACAGGGTGTCGCCGGTCAGGTCGACCAGGTGCACGTGGTGCCCGCCGTGGCCGAACATCACCTCGCCCTGGCCCTCGACGGTCATCAGCGGGGTGTCCTCGTTGGCGACCCGGCGGCCGATCATCGACATCACGCCGCCCTGGCCGCCCATCAGGTTCGGCTGGAAGGTGACCTCGCCGGAGTAGCCGAGCATCGAGCCGCGCTGGGACAGCACCCGCTGGCCGGGGAGGATCTTCGCGGAGATCATCTTGTTGTTGATCCGGGTGAAGGCCATCAGACGTCCCCTCCGAAGGTCATCCGCTCGGACGGCTGGACGTAGACCAGGCCGTCGCCGGTGAACTCGACCTGCATGGCCTCGCCGCCGCCCTCGCCGATCAGCGTGGTCCAGCCGGCGCCGGACTTGAGGGCGCGGTTCAGGTTGCCGGTGTGGGCGACGTACGCGCCGGGGTCGACCCGCAGCGGCAGGCCCTGGGCGACCCGGAGGATGACGGCCGGGCCCTTGGAGGTGACGGCGGCCCAGCCGTGGCCCTCGACCTTGGTGGTGAACAGGCCGTTGCCGGAGGCCATGCCGTTCAGACCGGTGAAGGAGGTGCCGGTGTGCAGCGTCGCCTCGGTGCACAGCAGGTTGTCCGACTCGACGAACAGCGTCTCGCCGTTCAGCCGGACCAGATTGATCTCGGTGGCCTTGTCGGCGAAGTAGCAGGTGCCCTGCCCCTTCACCTCCATGACCTCCATGCGTTCGCCGGTCAGCCGGCGGGTGACCATGCCGCGCAGGCCGTCGCCGCCGCCGGAGAGCTTCTTGAAGCCCATCTGCCCGGTGTAGGCGACCATCGAGCCGTTGCGTGCCTTGACGGTGTCGCCGGCGAGGTCGACGGCGAGGACCTTGGACCCCTGGAGTCGGAACTGTGCCACGTCCGGGAATCTACCGACCCCCTCCCAGGGTGGGGAGGGGGCTGGGGCCGGTCGGTACCGGTTCGGTACGAAATCCGGACACCTGACCCGCCGTCATCCGGTCGACAGTGGGGCGAAGCGGACAAAAGGTCAGGCCGGGTGCGGCACCGCCCCGGCGGAGGTCTCCACCTCCAGCAGCGAGGCCGAGTGCCGCTCGGCCTCGAAGGCGGCCAGGCCGCCGCGCAGGCCGAACAGCCGCTTGGAGAGCAGGATCCAGAGCACCGCGACGACGTTCAGCAGCAGGGTGCAGATCTTCAGCACGCTGACGTGCTCGGTCAGTTCGTAGACCTCCAGCGGCAGGAAGGCGGCGGTGGCGACCACGGTCAGGTACTCGGCCCAGCGGCGGCCCCACCACAGGCCGAACGCCTCGACGATCTCGATCAGCGCGTAGACCACCAGCGCGGCGGCCACGTACAGCAGGGTGGAGTGCTTGTAGTCGAAGGTCTTGCGGATGGTGTCGACGATCGGCGAGTGCTCCAGGTCCCAGTGGAAGTGCTCGGTCACCGGCTTCAGCACGCCCAGGTTCTCGTCGAAGATCCGGCGCACCGCGTCCTGGGAGTTGGAGAACTTCCAGACGCCCCAGGCCACCACGATGATCAGCAGGCCGCGCAGCAGCCGCTCGACGGCCAGGAAGCGCAGGATGAATAGGTCGCGCAGCGCCTTGCCGCGCGGCACCAGCGGCGCGTCCCCGGCCGGGCCGGAGCCGTGCGGCGCGCCGAGCGCGAAGTCGCCGCAGCGCAGGCAGCGCCAGACGGTGCCGAGGGCGGTCTCGGCGTGCAGCCGGCCGCGCAGTTCGGCCTCGTCCGGCGCGTAGGTGACGTGGCCGCGCCGGGCGCAGGTGTGCCGGTCCCAGTCCCGCTTGAGCATGTTCGTTCCCCCGTGGGTCCGCGGGCCTGCCGTTCAGGCCGCGCGCAGCACAGCAGGATAGGGGGTCCGTCCGACCGGGTTGTCAGGTCGGTGATAATAGGCCTGGCTTGTGCACCGGTTCACAAGCCCGCTGCCCGCCGTGCCCCCGTGAGGAATCCCCGTGAAGAGCGTCGCCGCCGTCCACCGCCTGCGCCTGGTCTCCGGCCCCGAGGGCCTGTCCTTCATCCTGCTGCTGATCTGCTCGGTGCTGAAGCGCACCACCAGCTTCAACGCGGTGCCGGTGATGGGCATGGTGCACGGCGTGCTGTTCGTGCTGTACCTGGTCTTCCTGGTGCTGGCGCACCAGGCCCGCCGCTGGGAGCCCAAGCGCACCCTGCTGCTGTTCGTGCTCTCGGTGCTGCCGACCGGCGGCTTCTTCGCCGAGCGGATGCTCGCCAAGGAGGAGCGCGGCGAGAGCGGCGCGGCCGCCCCGGCGACCGCCTGACGGCCCCGGACACCCCGGAAATGGTGCGCGGCGGCCGGGCCCCCTCGTGAGGGGCGCGGCCGCCGCGAGCTTTTCGTGCTCTACCGGGCGGTCGTCAGTTGACGTTCACCGCGGCCCAGGTGGCCGCGACCGCGTTGTACTCGGTCGAGCCGGCGCCGTACAGGTCCTTCGCCGCGTTCAGGGTCGCGGTGCGCGCGGCCTTGTAGTTGGTGGTGGAGGTCATGTAGACGGTCAGCGCCCGGTACCAGACCTGGGCGGCCTTGTCCCGGCCGATGCCGGTCAGGGTCGAGCCGTTGTAGGTGGGCGAGTTGTAGCTGACGCCGTTCACGGTCTTCGCGCCGCTGCCCTCGGACAGCAGGTAGAAGAAGTGGTTGGCGACGCCCGAGGAGTAGTGGACGTCCTTGCTGCCGACGCTGGAGGACCAGTAGTCGGCGGACGCGCCGTCCTTGGAGGGCTTGTCCATGTACCGCAGCGGCGTGCCGTTGCCGTTGAGGTCGATCAGCTCGCCGATCAGGTAGTCGCCCTTGTCCTTCGTCAGGTTGGCGGAGAACTCCACCATGGTGCCGAAGATGTCCGAGGTCGCCTCGTTCAGGCCGCCGGACTCGCCCGAGTAGTTCAGGCCCGCGGTGTTGGCGGTGACGCCGTGCGTCATCTCGTGGCCGGAGACGTCCAGCTCGGTCAGCGGGTGGGTGTTGGAGGCGCCGTCGCCGTAGGTCATGCAGAAGCAGCTGTCGTCCCAGAAGGCGTTGACGTAGTTGCTGCCGTAGTGGACCCGGCTGTACGCGCCGACACCGTCGTTGCGGATGCCGTTGCGGCCGAAGGTGTTCTTGTAGAAGTCCCAGGTGGCGGCGGCGCCGTACTGGGCGTCGACGGCCGCGGACTCCTTGTTGGAGGCCAGGCCGTTGCCCCAGGTGTTGGTGGACTTCGAGTAGAGGGTGCCCTTGCCGGAGGTCTTGTTGGCGAGGGTGGTGGTGTACTGGCCGCCGCGGCTGGCGTCCTTCAACTGGTAGGCGGAGCCCGTGTAGGTGGTGGTCAGCGTGACGTTGCCGACGAAGACGCCGTTGCCGCTGCCGGTCGCGTTGGCGGTCTGGATCTCCTCGTGGGTGGAGAGCACCGCGCCGCTGTCGGCGTCGGTGACCAGGATCTGCCGGCTCGGGGTGCCGTCCGCCCGCATGCCCTCCACGGTGGTCCGGTAGGCCAGCCGCGGGGTGCCCTCGGCGGCCCAGACCACCAGCTGCGCACCGTTCTTGGCGCCGGCGACCGAGGTCAGCGCGGCCTCCTCGGCGTCCTTGGCGCCGACGGTGGCCTGCACCGCGCCGGTGGCCCCGGAGGCGGCCTGGGCGGCGGTCAGCTTCGGGCTCAGCGAGGCCGGGGCCAGGCTGCCGCCCACCGCCTTGTCGCTGCCGCGCAGCTGGCCCTTGGCGTCCTGGTGGACGACCAGGTCGCCGCCGAGCACCGGAAGGCCGTTGTAGGTGCGCTCGTAGCGGAAGTGGCGGGTGCCGTCGGCGTCGACGATCGCGTCCTTGACGACCAGGTTCTCCTGGGCGCCCAGGCCGAGGGCCTTGGCGTTGGCGGGGGCCTGCGCCGCGGCCAGGGTCAGCAGTTCGCTGCGCTGCTGGCCCGCGGCATTCTGGGCGGCCGGGGAGGGAAGGGCCTGCGCGATCCCGGCGCTGACCTGGATCGCGCCGGCCAGCAGGGCCGAGGCAGAGAGAACGGCTCCGACAGCGAGCTTTCGCTTCACGGTACGGGTTCCTTCCGGATCAACCGCGTGTTGCGGTCGCACCGCGCTCCGGGGCACCGGGGTCAGTGCCTGCTGGGGCGGAAACGGGTGCTGACGTGCAGCTCCGTGCGGTCAGGAGACAGTCGCCGGTGGGGTGGGGCCGGCGGTGTCCAACGGGGCTGGCCAGAAGCATGACAACCCGCGGAATCCACGGACAGCGCCCCGGCAACAATTGGCAAACTCTCGCCAATGCGCAGGTCGTCCGGAATAGGGAAAAGTGCAGGTTTCGCTGCGAACCATGTGCTCCGGGCTGGGGCGGAGGCCGACTTCCGCGCTTTCACTGAATAGTGACGGAATATGAGGTGTAAAGAGTCGCCGCGCGCGGCCGCGTTCTTTCTTGGCGTGATCCCGCCAACCTGGTGCCTTGTCCAGCATCGTGGACACCTGCTACCCCCGCCCGCCCCCGCGGGTACGGTGGGGGCGTGCCCAAGCCCCTCGCCCTCGACTTCGACCCGATCGCCCGCGCCGACGAGCTCTGGACCCGCCGCTGGGGCAACGTGCCGTCCATGGCGGCGATCACCTCGGTGATGCGCGCCCACCAGATCCTGCTCGCCCGGGTCGACGCCGTGGTCAAGCCCTACGGCCTGACCTTCGCCCGGTACGAGGCCCTGGTGCTGCTCACCTTCAGCCGCTCCGGCGAACTCCCGCTCTCCAAGATCGGCGAGCGCCTGATGGTCCACCCCACCAGCGTCACCAACACCGTCGACCGCCTGGAGCGGGCCGGACTGGTCACCCGCCGGCCGAACCCGGCGGACGGCCGGGGCGTGCTCGCCGCCATCACCGCGCGCGGCCGCCAGGTGGTCGAGGAGGCCACCCGGGAGCTGGTCGGCGTCGAGTTCGGCCTGGAGGGCTACGACGCCGACGCCTGCCGCGAGGTGTTCGAGCTGTTCCGCCCGCTGCGGGTCGCCGCCGGGGACTTCGCGCCGCCCGCCGACGAGGGGGCGGCCCGGGGGCAGGTGTAGGGACGGTTACCCTCGTTGGCATGAAGCAGAGTGTGCTGACCCGCTACCGCACCATGGCCTACGTCACCGGTGTGCTCCTGATCCTGCTCACCCTCGGGGTGATCGCCAACCGCCTCCTCGGCATCTCGGGCGCGGCCGGCTTCACCACCGTCGTCGGCTTCGCGCACGGCTGGCTCTACGTGGTCTACCTGGTGTTCGCCTTCGACCTCGGTACCAAGGCCAAGTGGCCGCTGGGCAAGCTCGCCTGGACGCTGCTGGCCGGCACGATCCCCACCGCGGTGTTCTTCGCCGAGCGCCGGGTCAGCCGCGAGGTCGCGCCGCTGATCGTCGCACCGGAGCCCGCCGCCGCCTGACCGCGCCCGCACCAGCGCTCTGCCGGGGCGCCCCTTCCGCCGGAAGGGGCGCCCTTCGCGTGTCCCGGGGCGGCCGTCGACAGATAGTAGGACGTCCGAGTAAATTGATAGGACATCCAAGCAGTTCTCTCCGCCGCCCCACGAGGACGGCCGTACGGACCGGGAGTCGGAGCCGATGGACGCCGAGCAGATCGAAGCCGGCCGGCAGCGCTGGCAGCAGCGGTACGACAGGGCGCGCAAGCGCGACGCCGACTTCACCACCCTCAGCGGCGACACCGTCGAACCCGTCTACGGCCCCCCGCCCGGGCAGGAGGTCGAGGGCTTCGAACGGATCGGCTGGCCCGGCGAGTACCCCTACACCCGCGGCCTGCACCCCACCGGCTACCGCGGCCGGGCCTGGACCATCCGCCAGTTCGCCGGCTTCGGCAACGCCGAGCAGACCAACGAGCGCTACCGGATGATCCTCGACTCCGGCGGCGGCGGCCTCTCGGTCGCCTTCGACATGCCGACCCTGATGGGCTACGACTCCGACGACGCCCGCGCGCTCGGCGAGGTCGGCCACTGCGGCGTCGCCATCGACTCCGCCGCCGACATGGAGGTGCTGTTCCGCGGCATCCCGCTCGGCGAGGTCACCACCTCGATGACCATCAGCGGCCCCGCCGTCCCGGTCTTCTGCATGTACCTGGTCGCCGCCGAACGCCAGGGCGTCGACCCGGCGGTGCTCAACGGCACCCTGCAGACCGACATCTTCAAGGAGTACATCGCGCAGAAGGAGTGGCTCTTCGCCCCCGAGCCGCACCTGCGCCTGATCGGCGACCTGATGGAGCACTGCGCCGCCGGCATCCCCGCCTACAAGCCGCTCTCGGTCTCCGGCTACCACATCCGCGAGGCCGGGGCGACGGCCGCCCAGGAACTCGCCTACACCCTCGCCGACGGCCTGGCCTACGTCGAACTCGGCCTCTCCCGCGGCCTGGACGTCGACGTCTTCGCCCCCGGCCTGTCCTTCTTCTTCGACGCCCACCTCGACTTCTTCGAGGAGATCGCCAAGTTCCGCGCCGCCCGCCGGATCTGGGCCCGCTGGATGCGCGACCACTTCGGCGCGAAGACCGAGAAGGCGCAGTGGCTGCGCTTCCACACCCAGACCGCCGGCGTCTCGCTCACCGCCCAGCAGCCCTACAACAACGTGGTGCGCACCGCCGTCGAGGCGCTCTCCGCCGTCCTCGGCGGCACCAACTCGCTGCACACCAACGCCCTCGACGAGACGCTCGCCCTGCCCAGCGAGCAGGCCGCCGAGATCGCGCTGCGCACCCAGCAGGTGATCATGGAGGAGACCGGCGTCACCAACGTCGCCGACCCGCTCGGCGGCTCCTGGTACGTCGAGGCGCTCACCGACCGGATCGAGCAGCAGGTCGAGGCGATCTTCCAACGCATCCTGGACAAGGGCACCGCCGAGCACCCGATCGGCCCGATGACCTCCGGCATCCTGCGCGGCATCGAGGAGGGCTGGTTCACCGGCGAGATCGCCGAGGCCGCGTTCCAGTACCAGCGCGGCGTCGAGAAGGGCGACAAGCGCGTGGTCGGCGTCAACTGCCACCCCCGCAGCGTCACCCCCGAGTTGGAGATCCTCCGGGTCAGCCACGAGGTCGAACGCGAGCAGGTCCGGGTGCTGGGCGAGCGCAAGGCGCGGCGCGACGAGGCGGCCGTCCGGGCCGGGCTCGACGAGATGCTGGCCGCGGCCCGCTCCGGCGCCAACATGATCGAGCCGATGCTCCGCGCCGTCCGGGCGGAGGCCACCCTGGGCGAGATCTGCCACGCGCTCCGCGCAGAGTGGGGGACCTACCAGGAGAACGCCACCTTCTGACGCCCGGCCGGTCGCTCACCTCCCGGCCAGGAAGTCCTCCCAGGTGCGGGTGCCGCGCTCGGCACCCGCCCCGGCCAGGTTCTGCCGGGTGCGGTAGGCGCGGCCGACCTTGCCCGCCAGCGGGACGGGGAGGTTCGGGCGGCGGCGCTCCAGGGTGCTGCGGACCAGGTCGGCGAAGGCGTAGTCGCGGGGGCCGGCCAGGTCGGGGACCAGGCTGGCCGGCCCGGCCAGGGTGAGGGCGACCAGCCGGTCGGCGACGTCCCGGGCGTCGACCGGCTCGAAGCGCAGCCCGCCGGGCGCCGGGACGAAGGGGAGCCGGCCGACCTTCCCCGCGACGGTCCGCACCAGGTCGTGGAACTGGGCGGCGCGCAGCACCGTCCAGGGCACCCCGCTCCCGATGAGGGCGAGTTCGGCGTCCCGCTTGGCGCGGAACCAGCCCAGCGGCATCCGGTCCGCGCCGATCACCGAGACCATGACGACGTGCCGGACGCCGCCGTTCCGGGCCATCGCCGCGGCGAGGTGCTCCGCCGCCAGGTCGTCGCCCTTCGCGCCGCCCGCCAGGTGCAGCACGGTGTCGATCCCGTCCAGCGCCGCGTCCAGCCCCGTCCCGGCGACCAGGTCGCCCCGGACGTGGGTGCGGCCGGGGGCGTCGGCGCGGTCGGTGCGGGTGAGGACGCGCACGGGCAGGCCGGCGGCGGCCAGCCGGGGCAGGACGTGCGCGCCGAGGGTGCCGGTGCCGCCGGTGACGAGGAGGTGCATGTCGGGCTCCGATCCGGCCGCCGGAGTGATCGTCCGGCCTGCCACAGTAGGTGTCTGCTGTGTTGACCCCGATCGAGCAAGGGATGTGACGGATGAGCGGGGGAGCGCTTCTCGCGGAGCGGTTCGAGGAGCACCGGCCGCGGCTGCGGGCGGTGGCGTACCGGATGCTGGGGTCGCTCGGCGAGGCCGAGGACGCGGTGCAGGAGACCTGGCTGCGGTTGGACCGGCACGCGGAGGAGGTGGACAACCTCGGGGGGTGGCTGACCACGGTGGCGTCCCGGGTGTGCCTGAACGAGCTGCGCGGGCGCTCGCGGCGGCGCGAGGACGCGCTGGACACCGAGGTGCCGGACCCGGTGCTGACGGCGCCGGAGCGGGACGACCCGGAGGCGGCGGCGCTGCTGGGCGACCAGGTCGGGCTGGCGCTGCAGGTGGTGCTGGGGACGCTGGGCCCGGCGGAGCGGCTGGCGTTCGTGCTGCACGACCTGTTCGCGGTGCCGTTCGAGGACATCGCGCCGCTGCTGGAGAAGTCCCCGGCGGCGGTGCGGCAGGCGGCGTCCCGGGCCCGGAAGCGGGTGAAGGAGGGCGCGCCGGAGCCGGACCGCGACCCGGTGGCGCAGCGGACGGCGGTGGAGGCGTTCCTGGCGGCGTCCCGGGAGGGCGACTTCGAGGGCCTGGTGGCGGTGCTGGCCCCGGACGCGGTGCTGCGGGCCGACGGCGGTACCGCGATGGCGCAGCTGAGCAAGGTGATCCGCGGCAACACGGTGATCGCGTCCTCGGCGCAGGGCTTCCGGCAGCTGGCCCCGTTCGGCCGCCTGGTGCTGGTGAACGGCGCCTACGGGGTGCTGACGGTGATCGACGGGAAGCCGGTGTCGGTGATGGCGTTCACCGTCTCCGGCGGCCGGGTCGCGCAGATCGACGTGCTGACCGACCCGGAGCGGCTGGCCGCGCTGGACCTGACCGGCCTGGAGGGCCTGGACGGCCCGACCGGCCTGGACGGCTGACGGTGGGTCAGCGCAGCAGCCCCGGGAAGGGGTTGAGCAGCAGGGTGGTGAAGCGGCGGACCCAGTCGGCGGTGACGGGTTCGCCGCTCACCAGCAGCCGGTGCTCGACGGTGCCGGCGATGGTGTCGAAGATGATGTCGATCTCCTCGTCGGCGGCGGCCGGGTCCCGGTCCGGGTCCATCTCGCCGCGGGCCTGCGCGTTCGCCCGGCCGAGCTGGACCAGCACCTTCTGCGGCTGGACGATCCGCTCCCGGATGCGCCGGCGCAGCTGCGGGTCGCGGGAGCCCTCGGCGAACAGGGCGAGCAGCGCGGCCTGGGTCTCGGGGAGGCTGAGCAGTTCGGCGAAGCGCGCGACCACGGCCTCGATGTCGGCCTGCAGGCTGCCGCGGTCGGCGCACTCCAGCTGGTCGAAGAGGCTGGCGATGGCGTCGACCACCAGTTCGCTCTTGGACGGCCAGCGTCGGTAGAGGGTGGTCTTGGCGACGCCGGCCCGCTGGGCGACGTCGCCCATGGTGAGGCCGCCCCAGCCGAGTTCGGCCAGCGCCTCGCGGGTGGCGTCCAGGATGGCCTGGTCGGCGGCGGCGCTGCGCGGACGGCCCTTGCTGCGGGCGGGCGGGGCGTCGCCGGCCGGTGCGCCCCCGGCCGGTGCGACGGCGGGGGCGTCGGCGGGCGGGTCCGGGTGTTCGGCGGGGTGCCGGGTGGTGGGGGCCACCGCGCCTCCTGGTTTGTTTACTCAGAAGTAACTTTCTTGCCCCACGGTAGCGACCCGCCGCCCCCACCGGCACCCGCCCCGCCGCGGAAAGTGGGGCAGCTCACGCTCCCGGAGGGCGGTGGGGGCTTGCGGGGGGAGCCCCGGGGGCAGATACGCTACGACCAGTAGCGAAAGAGCGACAACCCTTGCGCCCCGCCCTCCGGGATCGGGCGGGCGCACGGCCCGGGTGGGGACCCGCGGCCACGGTTCCGGGCCCCGCCGGGGAGGCGGGCGGCTCGCGACGGTCTTTTCCGGGCGGATGGCGTCCGGTAGCGGCTCCGGCGGGGGAGGATAGAGCCATGCAGTCACGGAATTCGCGTCTCAACAGCTCCGCCCTGCGCGGTGCGGTGGACCTCGCCGCGGTGAAGGCGGCCGGAGAGGCCGCCCAGAAGGCCGAGCAGACCCGGGCCGAGCGGGCCCGGCAGGCGGCGGCGGGCGACGGCCCGGCCTTCGCCGATTACCCCCTCGTCCTGGACGTCACCGAGGAGACCTTCGAGGAGGAGGTCGTCCAGCGCTCGGCCGAGGTCCCCGTGGTGGTGGACTTCTGGGCCGAGTGGTGCGGCCCCTGCAAGCAGCTCAGCCCGATCCTGGAGCGCCTCGCCGAGGAGTACGCCGGCCGGATCGTGCTGGCCAAGATCGACGTGGACGCCAACCAGCTGATCGCCCAGCAGTTCGGCATCCAGGGCATCCCGGCCGTGATGGCCGTGGTGGCGGGCCAGTTGGTGCCGCTCTTCCAGGGCGCCGAGAACGAGGCCAACGTCCGCAAGATCCTGGACCAGCTGATCCAGGTGGCCGAGCAGCGCTTCGGCATCGTCGGCGGCCTCGGCCGCGGCGCGGCCGACGAGGACGGGGAGGCGGCCCCCCGGGTGCCGGCCGACCCGGCGCTGGAGGCCGCGCACGAGGCGCTGGACCGGGGCGACCTGGGCGGCGCGGTGCGGGCGTACCAGAACGTGCTGAGCGACCGGCCGGGCCACGTGGAGGCCAAGCTGGGCCTGGCCCAGGCCCAACTGCTGCAGCGGGTCGAGGAGTTGGACCCGCAGCAGGTGCGCGCCGAGGCGGCGGCCGATCCGAAGGACGTGCCGGCCCAGCTCCGGGCGGCCGACCTGGACCTGGTCGGCGGGCACGTGGAGGACGCGTTCGGCCGGCTGGTCTCCACCGTGGCGAAGACCTTCGGCGAGGACCGGGACACCGCGCGGCTGCGGCTGCTGGAGCTGTTCGAGGTGATCGGCCCGGAGGACCCGCGGACGGTGGCGGCCCGGCAGGCGCTGGCCCGGGTGCTGTTCTGACGGCCGCTCGGACAGCCGGTCGGACGGGCGTTCGGCCGGACGGTCCGGCGGCTGGCCCGGCGGGTGGCCCGGCGGCACCGGGTGACACCTCGGATGACCTGCGGTGTCGTCGGTGATTTGACGACTTTCGGGTGACCAACGGACAGGTTTACCAAATCTTGATAACACCCCTTCTTCGTCACTTCCCGTGACGGCGGAGGGGTGTTCGTCGTTGTTTCCCCGGGTTTCGAATGTGTTAACACCCGGCCTCCGTCACGATCCGTAGTGGAGCCTTCGATTCCATGATCGACCGTGTTCACTGTTGGATTACCCGTCAGTAACGGACCCCTTGTGCTTCGCCCGGGATTCGACAACGATCGGCGACGCCCGGTCCCTCGGCAACGGGGGTCCCCACCGGGTGAGGACAGGGGGGTAACCGCAGATCCCACGCGGCGGTTCCTGGCCTCCGCGGTCGCGCGCCCCGCGCGGTCGCAGGGTTGTCGCTCGGGGGTGATCGCCCGGTGCCGTCCCCACGGCGCAGGCGCTCTCCGCTACCGAGGACGTAGCTCTCTCCCATCCCGGGCCTGACCACGTGCGGGACGCACCGGAACGGCCGGAGATGTACGTCCTAGAAGGAGGACTCGCATGTCCCAGTCTTACGGCAAGACCCGCTGGAAGCGCTTCGCCCTGGTGATGGTGCCCAGCGTCGCGGCCACCGCGGCGATCGGCGTCTCGCTCGCCAACTCCGCGCTGGCGGCCTCGTTCTCGGTCTCCGGCCAGCAGTTCAAGGTCACCGTGCAGGACCTTCAGGGTGACGGCTTCTCGCAGTTCGGCGGAGTCGACTCCGAGGCGAACAAGACCCCGCACCCGGTCGCCATCTCGGCCTTCGACGACGCCAAGCTGCAGAGCCTGTGCCAGTCGGTCGTCACCGACCTCGGCCCGCTCGGCAAGTGGACCCTGGTCCTCAAGGCCGGCGAGAACTCGGCCAACGACGACTCGAAGAAGGTCCACGCCCAGCAGCTGCTGATCGACCTCAACCAGCTGAACGCGGACGCCGAGTTCAAGAACATCAACATCGGCCAGGACGCCTCCACGCTGACCGGTTCGGCGGTGGGCAAGCTCCAGAAGGACGGCGGAAAGCTGCCGACCGGCGCCCAGGGCTTCTCCCAGCACGCCGACAGCGCGCACCTGACCAACGTCCAGCAGACCGCCTGGGCGACCTCGGCGGGCACCTTCACGCTCCCGGGCCTGCACCTGAACATCAACCAGGGCACCGACTCCGAGTGCTACAAGTAGTCCCTGGCTGACGGGCCGTCAGGCCCCGGCAGTGGACCACCCGTCCGAGGGGGCGGCCGAGCGCGGCCCCCTCGGACGGCATCCCGGCACACCCGGGTTCCTCCGCCTTCCCCCTCGGACCCATCATCGAGGAGTCGCACCATGTCCAGCGCAACCGTCGAGGCCTGGCCCGAGGGCCAGGCCAGTCCCGTCAGCCGCGCCCGCGGAGGATTCCGCGCGTGGCGGCGCAGCCGCCCGTTCTGGGGCGGCCTGCTGGCCATGATCGCCGGCCTCCCGATCCTGTACTTCCCGTACGCCCACCTCAGCCTGGGCGGCCTGACCCTGGCGATGTCGACCACCGCCGGCGCCGGCTCGATGATCATCGGCATCATGATGATCGTGCTCGGCCTGACCGCCTGGTTCCAGCCGGTGGTGCGGATCTTCTGCGGCGTGGCGACCACCATCCTGGCGCTGATCTCGATCCCGGTCTCCAACCTGGGCGGCTTCGGCATGGGCCTGGTCCCGGGCCTGCTCGCGGGCGGCCTGCTGGTCTCCTGGGCCCCGCTGCAGCTGCCCGCCGAGCCGGTCGCCGACGAGGCCGCCGGTACGGCCGCCGCCGAGGCGCACCCCGCGCCGACCGTCGCCGAGCAGCCGCTGGAGTACGGCGCCGCCCCGCAGCCGAGCACCGGAGAGGGGCCGCAGTGACCGGGTCCGAGAAGCCGGCCGTCCCGGGCCCCCGGCACGCGGCGCCCCGGGAGGGCGTGCGCTCCCGGCTGCGCGGGCGGGCGCTGGCGATCGCCGCGGTGCCGACCGCGCTGCTGGTCGGCGCGGCCTACACGCCGACGCTGGCGGTCGCCGCCGACCCGGGCAGCGGCGCGTGCGCCAGCAGCCCGGACACCGTGCTCAAGGAGACGCCCGTCCCGAAGAGCGAGATCAAGGTGCTGCCGGACTCCTCGGTGAGCCAGGCCGAGGCCGCGCAGTCCGGGTCCGCCGGGCAGTCCGGGCAGTCCGGGTCCGCCGGGCAGGCGCCCGCGGGCAGTGCCGCCGCGGTGCCGGCGTCGTTCACCGGCACCGCCGCCGTGCGGTCCGCGGTGTACACCACGACCGACGCCGCGTCGGGCGGCGTCCAGCAGGCCGGGATCGTCGACGACTGGCTGAACAACCTGTTCCACCCGGGCCAGAACACCGCGTCCTCGCCCTCGCCCTCCCCTTCGCCGTCTGCGAAGTCCACCGCCCCGGCCACCCCCGCGCCCTCCGCCCCGGCGGAGAGCAAGCCGTCCCCGGCCGCCCCGTCGCCGTCCGCCGCCGGCCGGGCCGCCACCGCGCCGTCCTCGGCCGACCCGTCGGCCCCGGCCGGGAGCAAGCCGGCCGCGGGCGCCCCGAAGGCCGCGGCCGCCGCGCCGTCGCCGTCCACCTCCGCCTCGGCCGACCCGAACTGCCTGGTGAGCACCAAGGGCCTGGCCGCGAAGGCCGCGCCCAAGGGCGACGTGGTGCCGGACCAGAACTGGGTGCTGCACTCGACCCGGCTGGCGCTGCACGGCTCGGTGTTCAACGGCGTCTACGACGTCACCACCGAGAGCGGCACCAAGCGGGTGCTGAAGTTCACCACCGACAGCGCCGACATCGAGAACCTCGACATGTCGACCATTCAGATCCCGGGGCTGACCTTCCACGTGAAGAGCCGCCCGGGGTCGACCTCGACCATGCGCAACGGCCCGATCACGATGTACGTGGAGAGCCTGTCGGGCCACCTGGCGGCGGTCTACGGCCTGCCGATCCCGATCGACCTCGGTCCGATCACGCTCACCCCGGACACCCTGCCGAAGTGGCTGTGGGACCTGCTGGGCGCGGTCCCGATCCCGCTGGACCTCACGCTGACCGACGCCAAGGCGGTGCAGGCGGGCCAGTTCGGCGGCGACCTGAAGATCCCCGGCATGCGGCTGTTCAACGACCAGACCCCCTACGACGGCTGAGGCCGCCGTAGAACGCCCGCAGGGGCGGGACCCGGTCCTCGGGTCCCGCCCCTGCGGCTTCTCCTGACGTCCGGTCAGATGTCGGAGCGGTCGCCCAGGTGGTGCACCTGGACCATGTTGGTGGTGCCCGGGATGCCGACCGGCACGCCGGCCGTGACGATCACGGTGTCGCCCTCGGAGAGGCGGCCCATCCGCAGCAGCTCGCGGTCGACCTGCTCGACCATCTCGTCGGTGGTGGCCACCTGCTCCGAGACGTACGCCTCGACGCCCCAGCTCAGCGAGAGCTGGTTGCGGGTGGCGACGTCCGGGGTGAAGGCGATCACCGGGATCGGCGAGCGGTAGCGGGAGAGCCGGCGCGCGGTGTCACCGGACTTGGTGAACGCGATCAGCGCCTTGCCGTTGAGGAAGTCGCCCAGCTCGCACGCGGCGCGGGCGACCGAGCCGCCCTGGGTGCGCGGCTTGCGGCCCGGGTTGAGCGGCTGGAGGCCCTGCGAGAGCAGCTCCTCCTCGGCCTTCTCGGCGATCCGGCTCATGGTCTTGACGGTCTCGACCGGGTACTTGCCGACGCTCGACTCGGCCGACAGCATGACCGCGTCCGCGCCGTCCAGGATGGCGTTGGCGACGTCGGAGACCTCGGCGCGGGTCGGGCGCGAGGCGTGGATCATCGACTCCATCATCTGGGTGGCGACGATGACCGGCTTGGCGTTCCGGCGGGCCAGCGTGACCAGCCGCTTCTGGACCAGCGGCACCTTCTCCAGCGGGTACTCGACCGCGAGGTCGCCGCGGGCCACCATGATCGCGTCGAAGGCGAGGACGATCTCCTCCATCGCCTCGACGGCCTGCGGCTTCTCGATCTTGGCGATGACCGGCACACGAATGCCGACCTCGTCCATGACCTTGTGCACGTCGTCGATGTCCGCGGCGTTGCGGACGAACGACAGCGCGACCATGTCGACGCCCAGGCGCAGGGCGAAGCGCAGGTCGTCCTTGTCCTTCTCGGACAGCGCGGGGACGTTGACCGCCGCGCCGGGCAGGTTGATGCCCTTGTTGTTGGAGAGCACGCCGCCCTCGACCACCACGGTCTTCACCCGCGGGCCGTCGACGCTGACGACCTCCAGGGCGATGACGCCGTCGTTGATCAGGACCGGGTCGCCGGGCTTCACGTCGCCGGGCAGGCCCTTGTAGGTGGTGCCGCAGATGTGCTGGTCACCGGGGACGTCCTCGGTGGTGATGGTGAACGTGTCGCCGTTGTCCACGGTCACCGGGCCGTTGGCGAAGGTCGCCAGACGGATCTTGGGGCCCTGCAGGTCGGCCAGCACGCCGATGGTGCGGCCGGTGTCCTCCGAGACCTGGCGGACCCGGCGGTACCGGTCCTCGTGCTCGGCGTGGGAGCCGTGGCTCATGTTGAGGCGGGCGACGTTCATGCCCGCTTCGACGATGGCCTTCAGCTGTTCGTAGGAGTCCGTCGCAGGACCCAGGGTGCAGACAATTTTCGCTCGGCGCATATCCGTCAGTCTATCCGTTCGTGTTATCGGTACATTCGGCTCGAACCGTCAGATATCGCCAACGAACATTCCGAGGGGTGGGATACTGACGAGTAGTCATCCCGCGCCGGGCCTACACCTCGTGGACCAGCGCGAACGTCTGCTGGGCGATCTCCAGTTCCTCGTCGGTCGGCACCACGGCCACCGCGACCCGCCCGTACGGGGGCGAGACGACCCGGGCCTCGCGCGCGTGCACCGCGTTCAGCTCCGGATCGACCGAAATGCCCAACTCCTCCAGATTGGCACAGACCGCGGCCCGCACCGGCGCGGAGTTCTCCCCGACACCCGCCGTGAACGCCACCGCGTCCACCCGGCCCAGCACCGCGTAGTAGCCGCCCAGGTAGCGGCGGATCCGGTGCACGTAGGCGTCGAACGCCAGCCCGGCCTCCTCGTCGCCCTCCTGGGCCCGGCGCCACACCTCGCGCATGTCGTTGTCGCCGCACAGGCCGAGCAGGCCGCTGTGCCGGTTCAGCAGGTCGTCGATCTGATCGGCCGTCATCCCGCCGACCCGGTGCAGGTGGAACACCAGGCCCGGGTCCACGTCCCCCGAGCGGGTGCCCATCACCAGGCCCTCCAGCGGGGTCAGGCCCATCGAGGTCTCCACGCACACCCCGCCGGCCACCGCCGAGGCCGAGGCCCCGTTGCCCAGGTGCAGCACGATCACGTTCAGCTCCGCCGGGTCCCGGCCCAGCAGCCGGGCGGTGGCCCGCGAGACGTACTGGTGCGAGGTGCCGTGGAAGCCGTAGCGGCGCACCCGGTACTCGTCCGCGACCTTCCGGTCGATCGCGTACCGGGCCGCGTACTCCGGGATCGTCGCGTGGAAGGCGGTGTCGAACACCGCGACCTGCGGCAGGTCCGGGCGCAGCGCCCGGGCCACCTCGATGCCGGTGATGTTCGCCGGGTTGTGCAGCGGCGCCAGCGGGATCAGCCGGCGGACCTCGGCCAGCACCTCGTCGGTGACCAGCGTGGGCCGGGTGAAGCGCAGCCCGCCGTGCACCACCCGGTGCCCGATCGCCGCCAGCTCCGGCGAGTCCAGGCCCATCAGGTCCTTCGCCAGCTCCTCGGCGACCGCCGCCAGCGCCGCGTCGTGCCCGGCGAAGCGGCGCAGCGTCTCGCGCGGCTCCCCGACCAGCGGCAGGTGCACCAGCCGGCCGGCCTCCTCGCCGATCCGCTCGACCAGGCCGGAGGCCAGCCGGGAGCCGTCCAGCATGTCGATCAGCTGGTACTTCACCGAGGACGACCCGGCGTTCAGCACCAGGACACGGGTACCGGCGGTCACTGCGCTCCTCCTGCGGTCCGGGCCCGGTCCCGGGGCTGGGCCTGTGCCCGGTCCTGGTTCTGGTTCCGGGTCTGGTTCTGGGACTGGATCGCGGTGATCGCCACGGTGTTGACGATGTCCTCCACCAGGGCGCCCCGGGACAGGTCGTTCACCGGCTTGTTCAGGCCCTGCAGCACCGGGCCGACCGCGATCGCCCCGGCCGAGCGCTGCACCGCCTTGTAGGTGTTGTTGCCGGTGTTGAGGTCCGGGAAGACCAGCACGGTCGCCCGCCCGGCCACCGGCGAGCCCGGCAGCTTGGTCGCCGCGACGTGCGCGTCCACTGCCGCGTCGTACTGGATCGGCCCCTCCACCAGCAGGTCCGGCCGCAGCTCGCGGACCAGCTCGGTCGCCCGGCGGACCTTGTCCACGTCCGCGCCCGAGCCGGAGGTGCCGGTCGAGTAGGAGAGCATCGCCACCCGCGGCTCCACCCCGAACTGGGCCGCGGTCTCCGCGGACTGGACGGCGATGTCGGCCAGCTGCTGCGCGTCCGGGTCCGGGTTGACCGCGCAGTCGCCGTACACCAGCACCTTGTCGGCCAGGCACATGAAGAACACCGAGGAGACGATCGCCGCCCCCGGCGAGGTCTTGATCACCTCGAAGGCCGGGCGGATGGTCGCCGCCGTCGAGTGCACCGCGCCGGAGACCATGCCGTCCGCGATGCCCTCCTGCACCATCAGGGTGCCGAAGTACGAGACGTCGGTGACCACGTCCAGCGCCCGCTCCACCGTCATGCCCTTGTGCGCCCGGGCCTGCGCGTACAGCTCGGCGAAGCGCTGGCGCAGCGGGCTGGCCGCCGGGTCGACCACCCGGACCTGGGCGCCCGCGTCGCCCGGCTGCGGGAGCTCGATGCCCAGCGCGGCGACCCGGCGGTGCACCGCGTCCGGGTCGCCCAGCAGGGTCAGGTCGCAGATGTTGCGGCGCAGCAGCACCTCGGCGGCGCGCAGCACCCGGTCCTCGGCACCCTCCGGCAGCACGATGTGCCGGCGGTCCTCGCGGGCCCGTTCCAGCAGCGCGTGCTCGAACATCATCGGGGTCACTCGCTCGGACCGGCTCAGCTCGATCCGACTGGTCAACTCGGCGGTGTCCACGTGCAGTTCGAACAGGCCGAGGGCGACCTCGGCCTTCCGCGGGTTGTTCGGGCCGATCCGGCCCTCCAGGTGGGTGAGCGCCGCCGCCGTCAGCCAGGAGCCCTCGGAGACCTCCGCGACCGGGGTGCCCGGGGCCAGCCGGGAGGCCAGCGCCATCACGTTCGGGCCCGGGTGCTGACCGAGCGTCAGCAGCACGCCCGCGATCGGCGGGGAGCCCGCCGCGTGCGCCGCCAGCGACCCGATCACCAGGTCGGCCCGGTCGCCCGGGGTCACCACCAGCGCGCCCTCGGTCAGCGCGTCCAGGAAGGTCGGCAGCATCGCGCCGCCGAACACGAAGCTCCGCACGTCCCGGGACAGCCCCGCGGCATCGCCCAGCAGCACCTTCGCGCCGGTCGCCTCCACCAGCTGGGCGACCGTCGGCGCGGCCAGCGCGGGCTCCTCCGGGATCACGTACGCCGGCACCGGCAGCTTCTCGGCCAGCGCCCGCCGCACCTGCTGCTCGGCGCCCGGCGCGACCCGGTTGGCGATCATCGCCAGGATCGAGCAGCCCAGGTCCCGGTAGGCGCGGTGGGCGTTGCGGACCTCGGCGACCACCGCCTGCGGGTCCTCGTGCCGGCCGCCGACCACCGGCAGCACGACCGCCCCGAACTCGTTCGCCAGCCGGGCGTTGAAGGCCAGCTCGTCCGGGATGTTCGTGCCCGCGAAGTCGGTGCCCAGCACCAGGACCGCCTGGCAGCGCCGGGCCAGCCGGTGGAACCGGTCCACCAGCGCCGAGACCAGCTCGTCCTGGCCCTGGGCCGCCTGCAGCGCCGCCGCCTCGTCGTACGTCAGCCCGTACAGCTCCGCCGTCGGCAGGTCCAGCCGGTACCTGCTGCGCAGCAGCTCCACCACGTGGTCACTGCCCGGCTCCCCGGCGTCCCCCGCGTGCACCAGCGGCCGGAACACCCCCACCCGGTCCACCTGCCGGGTGAGCAGCTCCATCACCCCCAGCTCCACCGCCTGCCGACCGTCCCCCCGGTCGATCCCGGTCACGTACACGCTGCGCGCCACAGTGGAGCTCTCCGTCCGTCCGTCGTCCCAGGCCGCGGTCATACCGACCATACATTCGGACGGGGCGGAGGCTGCGCCGAGGCACCTGGCGGTGCGGCCGACGGGGTGTCAGGGGGTTCCGGGCGTCCGGGGGTCAGGTGTTGAGGTAGGTCAGGCAGGCGAGGCCGGCGAGGGTGCAGTAGACGGCGAAGGGGGTGAGGCTGCGGGTCTCGAAGTACTTGGTGAGGAAGCGGACGGAGAGCCAGCCGGCGGCGAAGGCGGCGAGGGAGCCGGCGAGGAGGGGGCCGCGGACGGGGGCGTTGGCGGGGGAGAGGAGTTCGGGGAGCTTGAGGGCGGAGGCGGCGAGGATGACGGGGGTGGCGAGGAGGAAGGAGAAGCGGGCGGCGTCCTCGTGGTGGAGGCCGCGGAGGATGCCGGCGCTCATGGTGGTGCCGGAGCGGGAGATGCCGGGGAGCAGGGCGAGGATCTGGGCGGAGCCGATCCAGGCGCCCTGGCGGAAGGTGAGGCGGGCCAGGCGCTGGTCGGAGTCGGCGGCGGGGTCCTCGGTGGCCCGGCGGCGGCCGGTGCCGCCGCGCTTCAGGCGTTCGGCACCGTAGAGGACCAGGCCGTTGAGGGTGAGGAAGAGCGCGGCGGGGGTGGGCTTGCCGAGGGCGTCGCGGAGCAGGTGGTCCAGGGCGAGTCCGGCGAGGCCGACCGGGATGGTGGAGACGACGAGCAGCCAGGCGAGCTTCTGCTCGGGGGTGCTGATCTCGCGCCGGGCGACCGAGGAGAACAGGCCGCCGATGATCCGGACCCAGTCGCGGCGGAAGTGCACGACCAGGGCGAGCGCGGTGGCCAGGTGCAGGCCGACCAGGACGGCCAGGTAGGGGGAGCCGTCGGCGGTGACGTCCAGGTCGTGCTGGGTCTGCCCGCCGATCAGCGCGGGTATCAGGATCGAGTGCCCGAGGCTGGAGACCGGGAACAGCTCGGTGACGCCCTGGAGCAGGCCGATGCCGATGGACTCGGGGTAGGTCAGGGACGGCGGCATCGCACTCTTCTCGGCGGCTGGGCGGGCTGCGGGCGAGCGCGAACCTACTACAGCGCTGTAGACGAGTGCGATGCCGGGTGCCGATCCTTCACCCGATGTTCAGCGGGCCGATCCGCGGGCCGATCTGCGGGCCGATCCGCGGGCCGGTCAGCGGGCCGGGCGGAGCCAGACGGTGGCCAGCGGCGGGAGGACCAGTTCGGCCGAGCGCGGCTGCCCGTTCCAGCCGGTGCCCTCGGACTTCACCGGGCCGGAGTTGGCCACCCCGCTGCCGCCGTACTGCTCGGCGTCGGTGTTGAGCACCTCCTCCCAGACCTGCTCGCCGCCCTCCAGCCGGGGCAGGCCGACCCGGAAGCCGGGCCGGACCACGGGGGAGAAGTGGCAGACCGCCACCAGCGGGCTGCCGTCGGCCGCGTACCGGACGAAGGAGAGCACATTGTCCTCGGCCGCGCCGCCGTCCAGCCACTGGAAGCCGGCCGGGACGGTGTCCTGCTCGTACAGCGCGGGGGAGTCCCGGTAGACCCGGTTGAGGTCGCCGACCAGGCGCTGCACGCCCCGGTGGTCGGCGTGCGCGGGCCAGCCCTCGTCGAGCACCCACCACTGCGGGCCGCGCTCGTGGTCCCACTCCGCACCCTGGGCGAACTCCTGCCCCATGAACAGCAGTTGCTTGCCCGGGTGGGCCCACATGAAGCCCAGGTAGGCGCGCTGGTTCGCGCGCTGCTGCCACCAGTCGCCGGGCATCTTGGCGACCAACGCGCCCTTGCCGTGCACCACCTCGTCGTGCGAGATCGGCAGCACGTAGTTCTCGGAGAAGGCGTACACCATCGAGAAGGTCATCTCGTTGTGGTGGTACTTGCGGTGCACCGGCTCCTTGGACATGTAGACCAGCGAGTCGTGCATCCAGCCCATGTTCCACTTCATGCCGAAGCCCAGGCCGCCGGAGTCGGTCGGCCGGGTCACGCCGTCCCAGGCGGTGGACTCCTCGGCCACCGTCAGCACGCCCGGGCAGCGCCGGTACACGGTGGCGTTCATCTCCTGCAGGAAGGCCGCCGCGTCCAGGTTCTCCCGGCCGCCGTACTGGTTGGGCGTCCAGGCGCCGCCCTCGCGGGAGTAGTCGAGGTAGAGCATCGAGGCCACCGCGTCCACCCGCAGGCCGTCGACGTGGAACTCCTCGCACCAGTACACCGCGTTGGCGACCAGGAAGTTGCGGACCTCGGTGCGGCCGTAGTCGAACTCCAGGGTGCCCCAGTCCGGGTGCTCGGCGCGCAGCGGGTCGGCCGGCTCGTACAGCGGCTCGCCGTCGAAGCGGGCCAGCGCGAAGCCGTCCTTCGGGAAGTGCGCCGGGACCCAGTCGACCAGCACGCCGATGCCGTGCCGGTGCAGGGTGTCGACCAGGAAGCGGAAGTCGTCGGGGGTGCCGAGCCGGGCCGTCGGGGCGTAGAAGCCGGACACCTGGTAGCCCCAGGAGCCGCCGAACGGGTGCTCCATCACCGGCATGAACTCGACGTGCGTGAAGCCGAGTTCGGCCAGGTAGCCGGGCAGCACCTCGGCGATCTCCCGGTAGGAGGTCAACTCCGGCCGCCAGGACGCGAGATGGAGCTCGTAGACGGACATCGGGGCGCGGTGCTGGACCACCTTCGCCCGGCGCGCCATCCAGTCGGCGTCCTGCCACTCGTAGCGGGAGACCGTCACCACCGAGGCGGTCTCCGGCGGGCACTGGGTGGCCCGGGCCAGCGGGTCGGCCTTCTCCAGTCGCTCCCCGCCCCGGGTGAGGATCTGGTACTTGTAGCGCTCGCCCTCGCCGACGCCCGGCAGGAACACCTCCCATACGCCCGAGGAGCCCAGCGAGCGCATCGGCTGCGCGGTGCCGTCCCAGTGGTTGAAGGAGCCGATCACCCGGACCCCGACCGCGTTCGGCGCCCACACCGCGAACGCCGTGCCCGCGACGCCGTCCACGGTGCGCACGTGCGAGCCGAGCGCCCGCCAGAGCTGCTCGTGCCGGCCCTCGCGGATCAGGTGCAGGTCCAGCTCGCCCAGCGTCGGGGCGAAGCGGTAGCCGTCCTCCTGGAGCAGCGGCTCGGCGCCCGGGTACGTCACCCGCAGCGTGTAGCGCGGGAACCCGTGCCCCGTCAGCAGGCCGGTGAACAGGCCGTCCTGCTGGTGCGTCAGCTCCGCCGGGCCGAGCTCGGTCTCCACCACCACCCGTTCCGCGAACGGGCGCAGCACCCGGATCGCGGTGCCCTCCGGCAGCGCGTGCGCACCCAGCAGGGCGTGCGGGTCGTGGTGCGCGCCGGAGACCAGCCGCTCCACCTCGGCGGGCGGCAGCGGCGCCTCCGGCAGCCGCAGCGCGGCGGCGGACGGGTCGGCGGGCCGTGCCGTGCGGGCCGGCTCCGGGTGCCGGGCGGCCGCGCCCCGGGCGGTGCCGCGCACGGCCGTCCGGCCGGCCGGGGCCCCGGCGAGGGCCTTGGCGGCCGGAGCCTTCGCGGCCGGGGTCTTGGCGCTCGCGGTCTGGCCGGCCGGGGTCTTGGCGGTCGGGGCCTTGCCGGTCGTGGTCTTGGCCGCCGGCGCCTTGGCGGCCCGGGCGGGCGCCCGCCCGGCGGCCCCCTCGGTGCGCGGCCCGCCCCGGAACGTGGCCGGGACGGCCGGTTGGCGGTCGGCGGACGGGTCGAGCGGACCGAGCGGAGTCACGGCGGAGTCCTCCTGGAACGGGGCGTCCTGCCCGGGGGAGGCAGGAACGGCGGGGAGCGAACGGCGGGGAGGTGAGGGAAACGGCGTTGCGGGAACGGGAGTTCGGGGGCGGGAGCGCGGGCCGCCCGGCCGCCCCCGTGGGCGGCCGGGCGGAGGTCAGACGGAGTCGGCCAGGCGGTTGATCGCGGCCAGCGGGATCGGCAGCCAGCCCGGCCGGTGCCGGGCCTCGTAGACCACCTCGTACACGGCCTTGTCGATCTCCAGGGCGCGCATCAGCTCCGGCGTCCCCGCCGGGTCGACGCCGCCGCCCGCGGTGTAGCCGGCGCAGTACGCGGCCCGGTTGCGGGCCGCCCAGGCCGAGGCCAGGTGGGCCAGCTCCGGGTCCTGCTCGGGCGCGCCCGCCAGCAGGTGCGCCGCCGCGTAGTCGAAGGAGCGGAGCATCGCGGCGACGTCCCGCAGCGCGGGCTGCGGCAGGCGGCGCTCGGCCAGCGGCTTCGCGGGCTCGCCCTCGAAGTCCAGCAGCACCCAGCCCTGCGGGGTGCGCATCGCCTGGCCCAGGTGCAGGTCGCCGTGGATGCGCTGGACCAGCAGCCCGTCCAGGTCGGCCTCGGTCAGCTGCCGGAAGGCGCCGCGCAGCGCGGAGCGGTAGCGCAGCAGGCCGGGCACCGCGCTGACCGCGGAGTCCAGCCGGTCGGCCATCGCGGCCGCCAGCTCGCCGATCCGGGCCCGGTCCAGCCGGGCGGTCGGCATGGTGCGGGCCAGCACCCGGTGCACCTCGGCGGTGGCCCGGCCGAGCCGGTGCGCCTCGATGGCGAAGTTGCCGGGCGACGGGTCGCCCTTCAGCCGGGCGACCTGGTCGAGGGCCAGCTCCCAGCCGTCCTCGGCGTCCGCCAGGTAGCGCTGCAGCAGCCCCAGGGTGGCGGGCTCGGAGCGCTCCAGCCGGCACTCGAACCAGGCGGCGACCCGGGGGATGCGGGTCGAGCCGGCCCGGGACAGCGCCAGCGAGAGTTCGAGGTCCGGGTTGGTGCCCGGACTGATCCGGCGGAACAGCTTCAGGATGAACGAAGTGTCGTAGATCACCGAGGAGTTGGACTGCTCGGCGGTGGACGCCCGCCCCGGCAGGTTGCCCGGCAGGCCCGGGCCGGGAGTGCGCCGGAAGGACAGCGGGCCGAACCGGTCGCCGGTGGCCAGGTGCTCCAGCAGCCGACCCGTCAGCTCCGGGTCGTGCACCGCGTCGTACAGCACCGCCCCGCCGTAGGTGCCGCCCTCCAGCCGGCCCAGCACCGCCGCCGGGCCGACCGGGGCCGGCCGCTCCGAGCGGATGCCCAGCAGCAGCTGGTAGACGTCGTCCGGCCCGGGGGCCGCGCCGCCGTGCTCCACCCGCAGCAGCAGGTGCAGCAGCGCCGGGTCGCCGACCTGGAGCGGGGTGCCGACCACCGGGGTGAGGGCGGCGATCGGCCGGCCCTTGCCGGCGTACCAGCGCTGGGTGGGAAGCCATTCGGCGATCAGCGGCAGCGCCGCCTGGACCAGCTCGCTGACTCCCGCGGCGGTTCTCCGCGCCCCCGGCGCCCGCGTCCCGACCGGCCCGGGGGCGTCGGACGGCTCGCGGTGCAGGTGGGCTCGAGAACGGGAGGGTTCGGACATGACTCCCTTTCCCCGGAAGCGGGCGACTGCCCGACGGATCGTGGCCGGGCCCTTCAGTCTTCCGGATTTCGGCGGCGCGGCGGCGACGGCACGCGAGCCGCGGCTCGGTGTCACGCCTTCGTGTGGGTGGCCGTTGGGCTGTTCTCCGTACGCGGTGGTGCGAAGACCCCCGGGGGTGCGCGGAACACCCGCGCACCCCCGGAGGGTGACGTCCCGTTCGGGGCCTGACGAGGGATCGTTACTTCGTTGACGTGCTGCGGAGGCTCCCGCCGCTACCGCGAACCGGACGGGTCCGTCCGGGCCTGGCGCAGCTGGAACCAGTAGAACCCGTGACCGGCCAGCGTCAGCAGGTACGGCCACTCGCCGATGGTGGGGAAGCGCACGCCGCCGATCAGCTCGACCGGGTACCGCCCCCCGTACTGCCGCAGGTCCAGTTCGGTCGGCTGCGCGAACCGCGAGAAGTTGTTCACGCACATGACCAGGTCGCCCTCGTACTCGCGGACGAAGGCCAGCACCGCGGGATTGCTGGAGGGCAGCTCGGTGTAGCTGCCGAGGCCGAACGCGGGGTTGAGCTTACGGATCTCGATCATGCGACGCGTCCAGTGCAGCAGCGAACTCGAACTGCTCTGCTGCGCCTCGACGTTGGTCACCTGAAAGCCGTACACCGGGTCCATGATGGGCGGCAGACTGAGCCTGCCCGGGTCCGCCGAGGAGAAACCCGCGTTGCGGTCCGGCGTCCACTGCATCGGGGTGCGGACGCCGTCCCGGTCGCCCAGCCAGATGTTGTCGCCCATGCCGATCTCGTCGCCGTAGTACAGCACCGGGGAGCCCGGCAGCGAGAGCAGCAGTGCGGTGAACAGCTCGACCTGGTTGCGGTCGTTCTCCAGCAGCGGCGAGAGCCGGCGGCGGATGCCCACGTTGGCCCGCATCCGCGGGTCCTTCGCGTACTCCGCGTACATGTAGTCGCGCTCCTCGTCGGTGACCATCTCCAGGGTCAGCTCGTCGTGGTTGCGCAGGAAGATGCCCCACTGGCAGCCGGACGGGATCGCCGGGGTCTTCGCCAGGATCTCCGAGACCGGGTAGCGGGACTCCCGGCGGACCGCCATGAAGATCCGCGGCATCACCGGGAAGTGGAACGCCATGTGGCACTCGTCGCCGCCGGCGGCGAAGTCGCCGAAGTAGTCGACCACGTCCTCCGGCCACTGGTTGGCCTCGGCCAGCAGCACGGTGTCCGGGTAGTTGGCGTCGATCTCCTTGCGGACCCGCCGCAGGAACTCGTGGGTCTCCGGCAGGTTCTCGCAGTTGGTGCCCTCGCGGGCGTACAGGTACGGCACCGCGTCGAGGCGGAAGCCGTCGATGCCGAGGTCCAGCCAGAACTTCAGCGCCGCCAGCACCTCCTCCTGCACCTGCGGGTTGTCGTAGTTCAGGTCCGGCTGGTGGCTGAAGAACCGGTGCCAGTAGTACTGCTTGCGGACCGGGTCGAAGGTCCAGTTCGAGGACTCGGTGTCGACGAAGATGATCCGGGCGTCCGGGTACTGCTTGTCGTCGTCGGCCCACATGTAGAAGTCGCCGTACGGGCCGTCCGGGTCGCTCCGGGAGGCATGGAACCACGGGTGCTGGTCGCTGGTGTGGTTCACCACGAAGTCGATGATCACCCGCATGCCGCGCAGGTGCGCCGCGTCCACGAACTCCACGAAGTCGGCCAGGTTGCCGAACTCGGGGAGCACCGACTGGTAGTCCGAGACGTCGTAACCACCGTCCCGGAGCGGGGAGTTCATGAACGGGGGCAGCCAGAGGCAGTCCACCCCCAGCCACTGGAGGTAGTCGAGCCGGGAGGTGAGCCCCTTGAGGTCTCCGACGCCGTCGCCGTTGCTGTCCTGGAACGAGCGGACCAGGACCTCGTAGAAGACCGCGCGTTTGAACCACTCCGGGTCGCGGTCCCGGGCGGGGGTGTCGGCGAAGGTGTCGGGGACGGGCTCGTTGACTGTCACTGCGGGTTCCTCCGAACCGTGAGGAGGTGGGCCGGCCCGGAAGAGGGATCGAGCCGGACGTAGTTGTGACGGCCCCAGGCGTAGGTGGCGCCGGTCAGCTCGTCGTGCACCGTCAGCGGCCCCGGCGCGTCGAGCGTCACCGTGGCCTCCTGGACGTGGTGCGGGTCCAGGTTGACCACGCAGATCACCCGGTCCTCCAGGCCGTCCTCGGTGACGGCGGTCTTGGAGAACGCGATGATCCGGTCGTTGTCGACGGGGTGGAAGCGCAGGTCGCGCAGTTGCTGCAGGGCCGGGTGCCGGCGGCGCAGCCGGTTCAGCGCCGTCAGCAGCGGCGCCAGGGTGTCCTGCCGGGACCAGTCGCGCGGCCGCAGCTCGTACTTCTCCGAGTGCAGGTACTCCTCCGAGCCGGGCTTCGCCGGCTCGTTCTCGAACAGTTCGAAGCCCGCGTACACCCCGTACGTCGGCGACAGCGCCGCCGCCAGCACCGCCCGCACCGCGAACGCGGCCGGGCCGCCGTGCTGCAGGTACTCCGGCAGGATGTCCGGGGTGTTGGCGAAGAAGTTCGGCCGCATGTACGCGGCGGCCTCGCCGGTCAGCTCGGTCAGGTACTCGGTCAGCTCCGGCTTGGTGTCCCGCCAGGTGAAGTACGTGTAGGACTGGTGGAAGCCGACCTTGCCCAGGGTGTGCATCATCGCCGGGCGGGTGAACGCCTCCGCCAGGAACAGCACGTCCGGGTCGGTGCGGGCGATGTCCGCCAGCACCTTCTCCCAGAAGTTCACCGGCTTGGTGTGCGGGTTGTCGACCCGGAAGATCCGCACCCCGCGGGCCATCCAGAACCGCAGCACCCGCAGCGTCTCGCGGACGATCCCGTCGAAGTCCTGGTCGAAGTTGACCGGGTAGATGTCCTGGTACTTCTTCGGCGGGTTCTCGGCGTACGCGATGGTGCCGTCCGCGCGGTGGCTGAACCACTCCGGGTGCTTCTGCACCCACGGGTGGTCCGGCGAGCACTGCAGCGCGAAGTCCAGCGCCACCTCCAGGCCCAGCGCCCCGGCCTCGGCCACGAAGTGGTCGAAGTCCTCCAGGGTGCCGAGGTCCGGGTGGACGGCGTCGTGCCCGCCCTCCGGCGAGCCGATCGCCCACGGCGAGCCGACGTCCCGCGGACCGGCCGTCAGCGCGTTGTCCGGGCCCTTGCGGTGGGCCCGGCCGATCGGGTGGATCGGCGGCAGGTACACCACGTCGAAGCCCATCGCCGCCACCGCGGGCAGCCGCTCGGCCGCCGTCCGGAAGGTGCCGGAGACCGGCGGCTCGACGCCCGACGGGTCCACCACCGCGCCCTCCGAGCGCGGGAAGAACTCGTACCAGGAGCCGAACAGCGCCCGCTTGCGGTCCACCTGGAGCGGCTGCGGGCGGGTGGCCGAGAGCAGTTCGCGCAGCGGGTACCGGGCCAGCAGCGCCGTCACCTCCGGGTCCAGCGCCGCCGCGTAGCGGCTCAGCGGCGGCAGCCCCGGGTCGCGCAGCGCGTCCACCGCCGCCAGCACCACCGACCGGCCGTCCTTCTTCGGCACCCCGCCGGCCGCGCGTTCCAGCAGTTGCGCGCCCTCCTCCAGCACCAGCGCGGTGTCGATCCCGGCCGGCAGCTTCACCGCGGCGTGCTTCCGCCAGGTCGCCACCGGGTCCGACCACGCCTCCACCAGGTACGACCAGCGGCCCGGCGCGGTCGGCGTGACGTACGCGCCCCAGCGGTCGCTGCCCTCGGACAGCTCGCGCATCGGCGTCCACGGGCCGCTGCGGCCGCGCGGGTCGCGGAGCACCACGTTGGCGCCGACCGCGTCGTGGCCCTCCCGGAACACCGTGGCGGAGACCAGGAAGCGCTCCCCCTCCACGGCCTTGGCCGGACGCCGACCGGCGTCGACGAGCGGGGAGACGTCAAGCACGGGGATGCGGCCGATCACGGTGTCGCTCTCTGTCGTCTTGCGGGCGGTACGGGTGGGACCGGCCGTACGGGCGGGACTGGCGGGGGACTTCTTCGCGGCCTTGCGCGCGGGCTTCGCGGCGGGGGTGGCGGCGGCTTCGGCGGGGGCGGCGGCTCCGGCGGTCGGCCCGTTCGGGCTCGAACTGCCTTCGGCCGCAACGGATCTGACGGTGGTGGTCCGTTTCGCGGCCGTCTTGCGCGGGGTGCCCGCGGTGCGCTTCGCGGCCGGTTCGGCCGCTCTCCGGCGCGCCGCCCCGGCGCGCGGGGACGGTACCGGGGGTTCCCCGGCCGACGGTGTGTCGGCTGCGTCGTCCGTCGGCACCGTGGACTGGTCCCGTGTGTCGCCGTGCATGCCAAGCTCCTGCCCGAGATCGGCGGCCTCCCGCGGCAGCGGCGCGGCGGGGAGGGCCGGGAAGGACTACTGGGTGAGGACGGACGCGCGACCGGGTCCTGCCGTGCCGACGCACCCGGCCCACCCCCGCCGGACCCGGCCGTGCGGCGGCGTGCCGAGCGGAACGCACGTGTCCCGGCGTGCGTCGCCTCGGTGCACGCCCCCGCGTGACCCAATCCACCGGCAAACGACCGGGCCGGGAACAAGGACACGCGGAGCCCCGGCAACTGGGGCCGAACGGGCGAAGGAGGGAAGAGGGTGTGTCGAACAGGGCATGAACCGGTCGAAGGCAGCGGAGAGCGACCACCCGATCGCGTACCGCAGCAACCACGACCTTGTTGCATCCTCGCACCACCGGCAAGGGCTACGCGCGGGTAGGCGCGTGGTTTCAGCCGGTATGCAACGTTGAAACAGACACCGGAAACACCGCTGTCCCCAGAAATTCACACCTGACGGCGCGTCCGATCCCGGCTTGCGCCCCCTGTGCGCCCCATCGTGCCACCGCGCGCCCGGAACGATCTCAACACTGCTCCGAACGGGTGCGGCGCGCGGGAGTTGACGCCCCCTCAGGCGCCCGTCCGGGTCTACGCTCCATGCCGTGAAGGCAATCCGCAGGTTCACCGTCCGCACCGTCCTGCCCGAACAACTGCAGCCTCTGCACGAGCTCGCGCTGAACCTCCGCTGGTCCTGGCACCCCGAGACGAGGGAGCTGTTCCGCTCCGTCGACCCCGAGGTCTGGGCCGCCGTCGGAGAGGACCCGGTCCGACTGCTCGGCGAGGTCCCCGCCACCAAACTCGCCGCGCTGGCCGGCGACCGGCGCTTCCTGCGCCGCCTCGGCGACCTGACCGACGAACTGCGCGACTACCTGACCGGACCGCGCTGGTACCAGAACGCCGCCGACGCCACCGACCCGCTGCCCGCCGCCGTCGCCTACTTTTCCCCCGAGTACGGCATCGCCGCCGCGCTCCCGCAGTACTCCGGCGGCCTCGGCATCCTGGCCGGCGACCACCTCAAGGCCGCCTCCGACCTCGGCGTCCCGATCATCGGCGTCGGACTCTTCTACCGCCACGGCTACTTCCGGCAGTCCCTCGACCGGGACGGCTGGCAGCAGGAGCGCTACCCCCTGCTCGACCCCGACGCGCTCGCCGTCACCCTGCTCCGCGAGGCCGACGGCACCCCCTGCCGGATCGACCTCGCCCTCCCCGGCGGCCGCACCCTGGCCGCCCAGGTCTGGCGCGCCCAGGTCGGCCGGGTCCCGCTGCTGCTGCTCGACTCCGACATCGAGGCCAACAGCCCCGCCGAACGCGACGTCACCGACCGCCTCTACGGCGGCGGCAGCGAGCACCGGCTGCTGCAGGAAATACTGCTGGGCATCGGCGGCGTCCGCGCCGTCCGGACGTACTGCCGGCTCACCGGCCACCCCGAGCCCGAGGTGTTCCACACCAACGAGGGCCACGCCGGCTTCCTCGGCCTGGAACGGATCTCCGAACTCACCACCGCCCACCCCGGACTGGGCTTCGCCGACGCCCTGGAGGCGGTCCGGGCCGGCACCATCTTCACCACCCACACGCCCGTCCCGGCCGGCATCGACCGCTTCGACCGGGACTTGGTGGCCCGGCACTTCGGCGGCGACGCGGCCCTCCCCGGCGTCCCCGTCGAGCAGGCCCTCGCGCTCGGCGCCGAGAGCTGGCCCGACGGCGACCCCACGCTCTTCAACATGGCCGCGATGGGCCTGCGGCTCGCCCAGCGCGCCAACGGCGTCTCCACCCTGCACGGCGCCGTCAGCCGGGAGATGTTCCGCGGCCTGTGGCCGGGCTTCGACGCCCCCGAGGTCCCGATCACCTCGATCACCAACGGCGTGCACGCCCCCACCTGGATCGACCCCGCCGTCGTCCGGCTCGGCGCCACCGAGATCGGCCAGGAGCGCGCCGAGGCCGCGATGGCGGTCGGCACCGCCGCCCAGTGGACCGGCCTGGAGCGGATCGGCAACGCCGAGGTCTGGGAACTGCGCCGCGCCCTGCGCGCCCAACTCGTCGACGAGGCCCGCGGCCGGCTCCGCGCCTCCTGGCGGCAGCGCGGCGCGGGCGAGGCCGAACTCGGCTGGACCGGCGCCGTCCTCGACCCCGACGTGCTCACCATCGGCTTCGCCCGCCGGGTCCCCTCGTACAAGCGCCTGACGCTGATGCTGCGTGACCCCGCGCGGCTGCGCTCGCTGCTGCTGCACCCCGAGCGGCCGGTGCAGATCGTGGTCGCCGGCAAGGCGCACCCCGCCGACGACGGCGGCAAGCGGCTGATCCAGCAACTCGTCGCCTTCGCGGACGACCCCGCGGTGCGGCACCGGATCGTCTTCCTGCCGGACTACGACATGGCGATGGCCAAGACGCTCTACCCCGGCTGCGACGTCTGGCTGAACAACCCGCTCCGCCCGCTGGAGGCCTGCGGCACCTCCGGCATGAAGGCCGCCCTGAACGGGTGCCTCAACCTGTCCATCCTGGACGGCTGGTGGGACGAGTGGTACGACGGCCAGAACGGCTGGGCCATCCCCACCGCCGACGGCGGCACCGGCGAGGGCGTCCTCGACCCGGACAGCCCCGAGGCCGAACACCGCGACGACATCGAGGCCGCCGCGCTCTACGACCTGATCGAGCACCAGGTCGCGGCCCGGTTCTACGACCGCGGCGAGGACGGCCTCCCGCACCGCTGGATCTCGATGGTCCGGCACACCCTGGTCACCCTCGGCCCGAAGGTGCTGGCCGGGCGGATGGTCCGCGAGTACGTCGAGCGGCTGTACGCCCCCGCGGCGGACGCCCGGCGGCGGCTGGCCGGCGACGACGGCGGGTACGCGGCGGCGAAGGCCCTGGCGGGCTGGAAGGCGACCGTCCGCGAGGGCTGGCCGGCCGTCCGGGTCGAGCACGTCGAGGCCGACGGGACGGGCGAGGCGCAGGAACTCGGCACGACACTGGCCCTCCGGGTCCAGGTCGCGCTGGGGCGGCTCCGCCCCGAGGACGTCGAGGTGCAGGTGGTCTCCGGGCGGGTCGACGAGAGCGACCGGATCTCCGAGGCGACGACGCTCGCCCTCAAGCCCGCCGCGGGCGGCCCCGACCTCGACGGCCGGGTCCGCTACGAGGGCCACCTCGAACTCGCCCGCACCGGGCCCTTCGGCTACACCGTCCGCGTCCTGCCGTCCCACCCGCGACTCGCCTCGATCGCCGAACTCGGCCTGGTGGCCGTACCGGTGGAGCCGGGCGGGATCGACTCGGGGGTGCTGCGCTAGCGGCATGCGCCGGGCTTTCGCCGAGGGCCTTCGGCCCGAAACGGGGTGGCGCCCAGCGGCCTGTCGGTCACCAGCCACTCGGCGCCGCCGTTCCCCGGGCCCCTGATGGGGCCTCCGGGCGGGGCTACTCCGTGCGCCAGGTGTGCCAGAGCCTGGCGTACGGGCCGTCCGCGGCGAGCAGGGCTTCGTGGGGGCCGAGGTCGGTGAGGCGGCCCTGGGTGAGGACGGCCACGCGGTCGGCGTCGTGGGCGGTGTGGAGCCGGTGGGCGATGGCGATGACGGTGCGGCCGGTGAGGGTGGCGGCGAGGGCGCGTTCGGTGGTGCGGGCCGCGGTGGGGTCGAGGAGGGCAGTGGCCTCGTCCAGGATCAGGGTGTGCGGGTCGGCCAGGATGACGCGGGCGAGGGCGAGTTGCTGGGCCCGGGCACCGTCCAGGCGGGTCGCGGCGGGGCCGAGTTCGGTGTCCAGGCCGTCGGGCAGGTCGTGCTGCCAGCCGACCGAGTCGAGTGCTGCGGTGAGGGCGCTGTCGTCGGCGTCCGGGGCGGCGATCCGCAGGTTGTCGCGGAGGGTGCCGAGGAAGACGTGGTGCTCCTGGGTGACCAGGACGACCTGGCGGCGCAGCCGGTCCGGGGAGAGTTCGGCGATCGGGACGCCGCCGACCGTGACGCTGCCCGCGCGGGGGCGGTCGATGCCGGCCAGCAGGCGGCCGAGGGTGGTCTTGCCGGAGCCGGAGGGGCCGACCACGGCGAGGCGTTCGCCCGGTGTCAGGTCGAGGTCGAGGCCGTGCAGGACGTCGGGGCCGTCCGGGTAGGCGTAGTGGACGCCGGTGACCCGGATGCGGTCGTCGGCGGGCACCGCGGCCGCGGCGGGCCGCTCCTCGGCGGGGGCGGCCAGGCCCTCGACCCGGGCGTATGCGGCGCTGCTGCTCTGGACGGATTCGAGCAGGACGACCACGGTGTCCAGCGGGTCCTCCAGGCGGCGCAGGTAGAGCGCCGCGGAGACGGCCGCGCCCAGGGTGATGGTGCCGTTGCCGACCAGGACGGCGCCGAGCGGCAGGACCAGCACCAGCGGCACCGTGTAGGCGGCGTTGATCACCGCGAAGAAGCGCAGCCGGAGGCGGAGGGTGCCCAGCCGGGTGCGGCGGGCTGCGGCCAGGGCGTCCCGGCCGGCGGCGAGGCGCTGCTCCTGGAGGCCGAGGGCGTCCACGGTGCGGGCGCCGGCGGCGGTCGCGGAGAGGGTCTCGGCGAGGTCGGCGTTGGCGGCGCGGTCGGCGAGGTAGGCGGCGGGGGCGCGGCGCAGGTACCAGCGGGCGCCGAGGCTGATCATCAGCACGCCGAGCAGCGCGCAACTCCCCAGCAGCGGGCTGAGGGTGAGCAGCGCGACCAGGATGAACAGGGCCTGGGCGCAGGCGATCAGGAGTTCGGGGGCGGCGTCCCGGAGGGTCTCGCCGACGGCGGTGGCGTCGACGGTGCCGCGGGCGGTCAGGTCGCCGGTGCCGGCCCGTTCGGCGGTGGCGGCGGGCAGCGCGAGGACCCGGTCGAGCAGCTGCTCGCGGACCCGGGCGGCGGCCCGCTCGCCGAACTTGTGTGCCAGGTAGCGGGCCTGACGGTTGATCAGGATCTGGGCGGCGGCGCAGCCGAGCAGCAGCAGGCCGAGCCGGTCGATCTCGCCGGTGGTGGTGCCCCGGGTGACCAGGTCGATGATCCGGCCGAGCAGCCAGGGCCCGGCCAGGCCGAGCAGCGCGGCCGCGCCGTTGAGCAGCAGGACGACGGCGAAGGCCCGGCCGTCGGCGCGGACCAGGGCGACGGCGGCCCGCCGGACCTGGCGGGCGGTGGCGATCGGCAGGGTGCTCAACGGGCGTCCTCGGTGGGGGAGTGGGGGCTGCGCAGGAGCGCGGGAGCGGGGTGCGGAGAGGTGCTCAACGGGCGTCCTGGGCCGGGGAGTCGGGGCCGCGGAAGACCAGGGCGCGGTAGCCGGGCTGGGTGCGGAGCAGGTCGCGGTGGGTGCCGGTGGCGGCGACCTTGCCGTCGACCAGGTAGTGCACGGTGTCGGCCCGGTCGAGCAGGGCCGGGGAGGTGCTGGTGACCAGCGTGGTGCGGCCCGCCCGGGCGGCGCGCAGGCCGTCGGCCATCGCGGCCTCGGTGTGGGCGTCTACCGCGGAGGTGGGTTCGACGGCCAGCAGCACCTCGGGGTCGGCGGTCAGCGCGCGGGCCAGCCGCAGCCGCTGGCGCTGGCCGCCGGAGAGGTCGCGGCCGCCCGCGGCGATCGGGGCGTCCAGCCGACCGGGCAGGGCGTGCAGCACGTCGAGGGCGGCGGCGGAGCCGAGGGCGGCGAGCAGCTCCGGGTCGGTGGCCCCGGTGCGGCCGCCGACGGTGTCGCGCAGCGGGCCGGCGAACAGCGCGGCCTCGTTCTCGGCGAGGGCGATCCGGGCCCGCACCTCGGTCAGCGGCAGGTCGGCCAGCGGGACGCCGTCCCACTCGGCGGCTGTCGGGGCGAGCCGGGCGAGGCGTTCGGCGACGGCGGCGGTCTCGGCGGGACGGGCCCCGGCCAGCACGGTGAGTTCGCCCGGGGCGAGCCGGACCCCGGACTCCGGGTCGGTGAGCGCGGCGGGGGCCGCGGGCGCCTCGGCGGTGCCGGTGTCCGGGTCGGGCCGCAGGTTGAGGAAGTCGGTGACCCGGCGGGCGCAGACCACGGCGCGGGTGATGTCCTGGCCGCTCTCGATCAGGAAGTAGATCGGGGCGACCAGCACGGCGGCGTAGGCGAACACTGCGGCGAGCTGACCGGGCGTCAGCTGGCCCTGGAGGGTGAGCCGGGCGCCGAGCCAGGTGACGGTGGCGAGCAGCAGCACCGGCAGGCCGGTGCCCAGGGCCTGGATCCAGCTGGCGGTGCCGCCGACCCGGTAGCCCTCGGCGCGCAGCCGGTCGGAGTCGGCCCGGTAGCGGGCGGCGTAGACGTCCTTGCCGCCGAGGCCGTTGAGCACCCGCAGGCCGCCCGCCAGGTCCTCGAAGCGGGCGGTCAGCCGGGACTGCTGCGCGCGGAAGTCGCTCTCGGTGCGCTGCTGGCGGGCGAACAGCGGGCGCAGCACCAGGCCGAGGGCGGGCAGGCCGAGCAGGACGACCAGGGCGAGCAGCGGGGAGAGGGTCAGCAGGATGACGGCGACCGTCAGGTAGCAGACCACCGAGCCGACGCCGGGGCCGATGAAGGTCAGGGCGAGCGAGATCCGCACCACGTCGGACATCCCGATGGTGACCAGCTCGCCCGCGGAGACCTGCCGGGGCAGCGCGGCGCCGAGCCGGACGCTGTGCCGCAGCACCACGGCGACGGTGCGGAAGGTGGCGTCGTTGCGGATCAGCGTCATGGTGCGGTGCCGCCACCAGGCCAGCACCAGGTTGACCGCGCCGTAGCCGAGCAGCGCGCCGGACCAGGCCAGCGTCGTCCCCGGCCGCCCGGCCCGCAGCCCGTCGTCGATCGCCCGGGACAGCAGGTAGGGCGGCACCGTCAGGCAGAGCATCCAGGCGGTGCCGTAGAAGGTGCCGGCCAGCGAGCGGCGGCGCTGGCTCAGCACCAGCCACCACAGGAAGCGGATCGGGCCGCGAGCGTCGGGGGTGCCGGGATGGCCGGCGATCGGGTCGTCCACGGAGCGAAGACTAGTGGGGCGCTCTCCGGCCGGTCGACGGGGTTTCCGGGGGAACTCTTGGGCACATGGTCAGGAAGATCAGGGGCCCGGGGAACGGCGGGGCCGAGAGGCGTGGGGCCGGGGCACAGTGGGGCGCGACGGGGCTTTCGCCGAGGACCTTCGGCCCGAAACGGGGTGGCGCCCAGCTGCCTGTCGGACGCCCGCCCCTCGGCTCCGCCGTTCCCCGGGCCCCTGGAGCTTCGCTCCCCGGGCCGGGCGAAGCGAAGCTCAGCAGGCCCGGAAAAGCGAAGCTCGGCAGGCCCGTGGAAGCGAAGCGCTGCTCAGACCAGGCTGTCCTGCCAGGTGCGGTGGAGGGTGGCGAAGCGGCCCCGGCCGGCGATGAGGGCGGCGGGGGTGCCGTCCTCGATGATGCGGCCCTGGTCCATGACGAGGACGCGGTCGGCGATCTCGACGGTGGAGAGGCGGTGGGCGATGATCACGGCGGTGCGGCCGGCCAGGACGGTGCGCATGGCGTGCTGGACGGCCTGTTCGCCGGGGACGTCGAGGGAGGAGGTGGCCTCGTCGAGGATCAGGACGGCGGGGTCGGCGAGCAGGGCGCGGGCGAAGGCGACGAGTTGGCGCTGGCCGGCGGAGATCCGGCCGCCGCGCTTGCGGACGTCGGTGTCGTAGCCGTCGGGGAGGGCGGCGATGAACGCGTGGGCGCCGATCGCCCGGGCCGCCGCCTCGATCTCGGCGCGGGTGGCGTCCGGTCGGCCGACGGCGATGTTCTCGGCGACCGTCCCGGAGAACAGGAAGGACTCCTGGGTGACCATCACGACGTTGGCGCGCAGTTCGGCGGTGGCGAGTTCGCGCAGGTCGACGCCGTCCAGGGTGATCGTGCCGGAGGTGGGGTCGTAGAACCGGGCGAGCAGCTTGGCCAGCGTGGACTTGCCGGCGCCGGTCGCGCCCACCACGGCGGTGGTCCGCCCGGCGGGCAGGACCAGGTCGAAGGCGGGCAGCACCTCCTTGCCGTTGGCGTACGCGAAGCGGGTGTCGCGGAAGGCGACCTCGCGGCCCCGGCCGGCCGCGTCCGGCAGCGGGGTGGGCTCGGCGGGCTCGGGGACGGACGGCTCGTGGGCGAGCAGGCCGGAGATCTTCTCCAGGGCGGCGGCCGCGGACTGGTAGCTGTTGAGGAACATCGCCAGCTGGTCGATCGGGTCGTAGAGCCGGCGCAGGTAGAGCACGAAGGCGGTGAGCACGCCGAGTTCGAGGCTGCCGTCGGTGACCAGCAGGGCGCCGAGGACGACCACGCCGGTGATCCAGACGTTGGCGGTCAGCCGGGACAGGAAGACGTACCTGGCCATCTCCAGCAGGCCGTCCGCGGTGGCGGTCGCGGACTGCCGGTTGACGGCGCCGAACGCCTTGTCGTTGGCGGCCTCGCGGCGGAACGCCTGGACCGGGCGGATGCCGTTCATGGTCTCGGTGAAGCGGACGATCATGGTGGCGACGGCCGTCCGGGAGCGCCGGTAGACCTGCTGGGAGCGGCGCCGGAAGGACCGGACGATCAGGTACATCGGCAGGAAGGAGGCCAGCGCGGCCAGGCCGAGCCGCCAGTCCACGACGATCAGCACCACCGTGATGTAGCCGACCGAGAGAAAGACCATCAGGAGTTCCTGCAGGCCCTCGGCGAGCAGCTCGCGCAGGGTGTCGACGTCGCTGGTGGCGCGGGAGATGATCCGGCCCGAGGTGTAGCGCTCGTGGAAGTCCAGGCTGAGCCGCTGGGCGTGCCGGAAGATCCGGCCGCGCAGCTCCAGCAGGATGTCCTGGTTGATCCGGGCGGCGAGCCGGATGAAGGCGCGCTGCAGCAGGGTGGCGACCAGCGCGCAGCCCAGGTACGCGGCGGTGACGGCGACCAGCGGGCCGGAGTCGTGCTCGCGCAGGGCGGGGACGCCGCGGTCGATGGCGAAGGCGACCAGCAGCGGGCCGGCCTGCAGGGCGGCCTGCTGGACCAGGACGGCGAGGACGGCGACGGCGATCCGGCGGCGGTGCGGGGCGAGCAGCGAGCCGAGCAGGGCGCGCGGGGCGCCGGGCGGGACGGGGATGTCCTGGTCGTCGGCGGCCGGGGGGAGGAGGTCGTCCTCGTCGACGGCGGGTTCGGCGACGGCGGTGGTCATCGGGCCAGCGCCCCTTCCAGTTCGGATTCGCCGGACATCAGGGCCCGGTAGGCGGGACAGGAGTGCAGCAGCTCCTGGTGGGTGCCGACGGCGGCGATCCGGCCGTCGGCGAGCAGCGCGACCCGGTCGGCCAGCAGCACGGTGGACGGGCGGTGCGCGACGACCAGGGCGGTGGTGTCGGCGAGCACCCGGCGCAGCGCCCGCTCGACCAGGGCCTCGGTGTGCACGTCGAGCGCGGAGAGCGGGTCGTCCAGCACCAGGAAGCGGGGCTCGCCGACCACGGCGCGGGCCAGCGCGAGGCGCTGGCGCTGGCCGCCGGAGAGGCTCAGGCCCTGCTCGCCGACCTCGGTGTCCAGGCCCTCGGGGAGCTTGTCGACGAAGGCGGCCTGGGCGGTGGCCAGCGCGGCGTCGACCTGCTCGGGGGTGGCGTCGGGGGCGCCCATCAGGACGTTCTCCCGGACGGTGGCGGAGAACAGCGTCGGGTCCTCGAAGGCGACGGCGACCTCGCGGCGCAGCCGCTCGCGGGGCAGGTCGCGCAGGTCGGTGCCGTCCAGCGTGATCGACCCGGCGGTGGGGTCGTACAGGCGGGGGAGCAGCGCCGTCAGGGTGGTCTTGCCGCTGCCGGTGGCGCCGACCAGGGCGAGCGTCTCGCCGGGGCGGACGTGCAGGTCGATGCCGGACAGCAGGTCGGGGGTGCCCGCCGGGGCGTCGGGGTAGCGGAAGCGGACGCCGGAGAAGCGGATGCCGCGGTCGTCGGCGGGGGCCAGGCCGGAGGGCGGGTCGGCCGGCTCCGGTTCGTCCATCACCTCGAAGTAGCGGTTGGCGGCGCTGGCGGCCTCGGCGGCGAAGCCGAGCAGCCAGCCGATCGACTCGACCGGCCAGCGCAGGGCGAGCGCGGTGGACAGGAAGGCGACCAGGGTGCCGACCGAGAGCTGGTCGTGCGCGACCAGGACGGCGCCGGCGGCCAGCACGCCGCCGAGGGCGAGCTCGGGCAGGCCGACGATGACCGCCCACAGGTTGCCGAGCAGGCCGGCCTTGCGCAGCTCGGTGCCGCGGAGTTCGGTGCTGCGGTCGCGGAACTCCGCGGCCATGGTGCGGTGCCGGCCGAAGGCCTTGAGGATGCGGATGCCGAGCACCGACTCCTCGACCACGGTGGCCAGGTCGCCGTTCTGGTCCTGGGCCAGCCGGGAGGCGGCGGAGTACCCGGCCTCGAAGCGGCGGGTGTAGACCATCAGCGGGATCGCCGGGACCAGCGTGATCAGGGCGAGCCGCCAGTCCAGCACGAACATCAGCGCGGTGCCGGTCAGGAAGACCGTGGAGTTGACGACCAGGAAGACCAGGAACATCCGCAGCACGAACAGGTCCGAGGTGGCCCGGGAGAGCAGCTGGCCGGAGGGCCAGCGGTCGTGGAAGGAGATCGGCAGCCGCTGGAGCTTGGCGAACAGGTCGCCGCGGAGCCTGGTCTCGACCCTGGCCAGCGGGCGGGCCACGATCACCCGGCGGACGCCGAACAGCACCGCCTCGGCGACGCCGAGCAGCAGCAGGGCGACGGCCAGCGGCCACAGGCCGGCCAGGTCGTGCCGGGCGACCGGCCCGTCGACGATCCGGCGCAGCACGATCGGGACGGCCAGCACGCTGAGCGAGGCGAGCCCGGCGGCCGTCATCGAGCCGAAGATCCGCCAGCGGGCCTCGCGGGCGTACGGCCACAGGCGCAGCAGCGAGCGGACCGCGGACCGGGGGGCCGGTGCCGGGGTGCCGGGCGGCCCGTCGGTGGACGGTTCGTTCGAATCCGCGGGGGTGGGCGGAGCGGGGTTCTGGTTCTCGGCCATCGCCGAGCAGGGTAGGCGCCCGCACTGACATTTCTCATCCGGTTTTTTGCCCCTGTCGGCGAGAACCGGCCAGGCCGGACCGGCGCGGCCCGGTGCGGCCGGATCAGGCCGTCAGGAGCATCGCCGAACGGCCCGTCAGCAGCACCTCCGCCACCGGCACCGCGGCCGGCTCGCCCGCCAGCGCGGTGTCCAGCAGCGGGACGTGCGGGGCGGGCAGCGTGAACCGGCACGGCTCGGGAGCCGCGTTCAGCAGCAGCAGGAAGTCCGCGTCCCGCACCTCGCGGCCCTGCGGGTCGCGCTCGGACAGCGCGGTGCCGGACAGCCGCATCGCCAGCGCCCGGCCCGGCGCGAACCAGTCCGCGTCGGTCATCTCCCGGCCCGCCGGGGTCAGCCAGACCAGGTCGCGCTGCCCGTCCGGGCCGTCCGGGCGGCCGGAGAAGAACGCCCGCTGGCGCAGCACCGGGTGGGCCCGGCGCAGGTGGACCAGCTTGGCGGTCAGCTCGGTCAGCGAGCGCCAGTCCGGGTCGTCCAGCAGCGACCAGTCCAGCCAGCTGGTCTCGTCGTCCCAGCAGTAGGCGTTGTTGTTGCCGCCCTGGGTGCGGCCCAGCTCGTCGCCCGCCGTCAGCATCGGCACCCCGCTGGAGAGCAGCAGCGTGGTCAGCAGGTTGCGCAGCTGGCGGACCCGCAGCGCGCGGATCGCCGGGTCCGCGGTCTCGCCCTCGACGCCGTGGTTCCAGGACCGGTTGTCGTCGGTGCCGTCCCGGTTCTCCTCGCCGTTGGCCAGGTTGTGCTTGCGGTCGTAGGAGACCAGGTCGCGCAGCGTGAAGCCGTCGTGCGCGGTGACGAAGTTGACCGAGGCGTACGGGCGCCGGCCGCCCCGCTGGTACAGGTCGGAGGAGCCGGAGAGCCGGGTGGCCAGCTCCCGGACGTCCGGGCGGGCGCCGCGCCAGAAGTCCCGGACGGTGTCCCGGTAGCGGTCGTTCCACTCGCCCCACAGCGGCGGGAAACCGCCCACGCAGTAGCCGCCCGGGCCGACGTCCCACGGCTCGGCGATCAGCTTCACCCGGCTCAGCAGCGGGTCCTGGGAGACCGCGGCCAGGAACGGGTGCTCCATCTCCACGCCGTCGCCGCCGCGGGCCAGCGCCGCCGCCAGGTCGAACCGGAAGCCGTCCACGCCCATCTCGGCGACCCAGTACCGCAGCGAGTCGGTGATCAGCCGGATCACCTGCGGGCGCCGGGTGTCCAGGGTGTTGCCGCAGCCGGTGTAGTCGGCGTAGCCGCGCCGGGAGCGGTCCAGCCGGTAGTAGCCGGCGTTGTCGATGCCGCGGAAGGACAGCGCCGGGCCCATCGCCCCGGACTCCGCGGTGTGGTTGTAGACCACGTCGAGGATCACCTCGATGCCCGCCGCGTGCAGCGCCCGCACCATCCGCTTGAACTCGCCGACCTGCTGGCCCCGGCTGCCGGAGGCCGCGTAGCCCGCGTGCGGGGCGAAGTAGCCGAGCGTGTTGTAGCCCCAGTAGTTGACCAGGCCGCGGGCCTGCAGGTGGTCCTCGCTGACGTGGTGGTGCACCGGCAGCAGCTCCACCGCCGTCACCCCCAGCCGGGTCAGGTGCGCGACCGCCGCCGGGTGGGCCAGCCCCGCGTAGGTGCCGCGCAGGGCCGGCGGGACCTCGGGGTGGCGCATCGTGAAGCCCTTGACGTGCAGTTCGTACAGCACCGTCTCGGCCCAGGGCGTCTTCGGGCGGTGGTCGTCGTACCAGTCGTCGTCGTCGTGCACCACCACCGCCTTCGGCACGTACGGCGCCGAGTCCCGGTCGTCCCGGACGGTGTCCGCGACGTCCCGCTCCGGCCAGTTCCGGACGGCCGCGCAGGTCGCGTCGTGGGCGGTGTAGCCGCCGTCGACCGCCCGGGCGTACGGGTCGAGCAGCAGTTTGGCCGGATTGTGCCGGGCGCCCGTCCACGGGTCCCACCGGCCGTGCACCCGGAAGCCGTACCGGGTGCCGGGCAGCACGCCCGGCAGGTAGCCGTGCCAGGTCTGGTACGTCTGCTCGGCCAGCCGGTGCCGGGTCTCCCGGCCCGCCTCGTCGAACAGGCAGAGGTCGACGGCCTCCGCGTTCGGCGCCCAGAGCGCGAAGTTGGTGCCCCGCCCGCCCGCGCCGTCGGCCCGGAACCGGGCGCCCAGCGGCTGCCAGCTGCCCGGCCAGGGCGGTGCGGGACCGTCCGGGGCGGCCGGCCGCGACTCCCGGGACGCGTCCGTGCCCAGCTCCTGCCACGCCGTCATGGCGACCCTCCCAGCCATCCGGGGGCCCGTCCCCGTTCTTCCGGTTGTTCCCTGCCCGGTGCCGTCCGGCACCCCGGGGCCGGGGTGTGACGCACCGTGTTCGATCATGTGCCCGGCGGAGGCGGGGGCGGAAACCATCCGGTCGTGTCCGGGAGGCGGAATCCCTCGTTGTGCCCGGCGACGGCTGGTGGCGGAGGAACCCGGGAGGACGGCATGCGCGCCGCGGTACGGCTCTGGGCACGGCGGGCGGCGGCGGCCGGACTGGTCCTGCTGGCCGGCTGCTCCGGCGGCGGCCGGACCCCGGCGGAGGACGCCGCCCCCGCCACCGCCCCGGCGGTCTCCCGGGCCCGGCTGACCCTCGCCCCCGGCGACGGCGCGCAGGCCGTCCCGGTGGACGGCGCCGTCCGGGTGGCGGTCGACCGGGGCCGGCTGCTCTCGGTCCGGCTGGCCGCCGACGGGGGCGCCGAGGTCCCCGGCACGCTCACCGCCGACGGCACCGGCTGGACGCCCGACGCGAAGCTCGCCACCGCCACCGCCTACACCCTGGACGCCGTCGCCGAGGACGCCGCCGGGCTGCGCGCCGTCCAGCACGCCGGCTTCGCCACCCTCGCCCCCGAGCACACCTTCGTCGCCTTCTTCACCCCCGAGGACGGCTCCACCGTCGGCGTCGGCATGCCGGTCTCGCTGCGCTTCTCCCGCCCGGTCGCGGACCGGGCCGCCGTCGAGCGGGCGGTCGCCGTCACCGCCGACCCGCCGGTCGAGGTCGGCGCGCACTGGTTCGGCGACCAGCGGCTGGACTTCCGGCCGGAGAAGTACTGGAAGCCCGGCACCGAGGTCACCCTGGCGCTGCGGCTCAAGGACGTCGAGGCCGCGCCCGGGTACCTCGGCACCCAGCACAAGGACGTGCACTTCACCGTCGGCCGCTCGCTGGTGGCCGCCGTCGACCTCGACGCGCACACCATGACGGTCCGTCAGGACGGCCGGGTGCTGCGCGTCCTGCCGATCAGCGGCGGCAGCCCCGAGCACGCCGGCTACCTCGGCACCATGGTGGTCTCCGAGCGCTTCGGGGAGACCCGGATGAACTCGCAGACCGTCGGCCTCGGCGACGAGTACGACATCAAGGACGTGCCGCACGCGCTCCGGCTGACCGCCTCCGGCACCTTCGTGCACGGCAACTACTGGTCCGACCCGGCGGTGTTCGGCACCGCCAACACCAGCCACGGCTGCATCGGCCTGGCCGACGCCAAGGGCGGCTCCGACGACTCCCCGGCCGGCTGGCTGTTCCGGCGCACCGCGGTCGGCGACGTGGTCGAGGTGCGCGGCTCGCACGGCGACCGGGTGGCGCCCGACAACGGCCTCGGCGACTGGAACCTGGACTGGCCGGCCTGGCGGCCCGGCGGCGCGCCGGACGTTCACTGAACCACCACCCCGCTCCCCCCGAGGATTCACTCAGGTGCGCCGGTTATCCTGACCCCCGCGCGCGCGACCGCCCCCGGCGGGAGGGCGCGAATCGCATCCGACCCGGTGCAACCGATCCCGGGCGCCACACGTGTATTCGTCGTGAATACCTGGAGGGGAGCAGCACGGTGAAGGCGGTTCAGAAGTCCGGTGCGGGAATAGCCGGCGGCGGGCGCGGACGCGGGACGCGCCGCGCCGCGACCGCCCTGCTGATGGGCGGCGTCCTGCTGCTCGGCACGGCGTGCAACGACGACGCGAAGGCCGGCGGCGCCGGCGGCAGCTCGACCGAGGCCAAGGGCGGTGACAGCAGCACCGCGGGCAGCTCGGACGCCACCCCGAAGGTCTCCACCGCACAGCTGACCGTCACCCCGGCCAACGGCGCCACCGACGTGGCGCCCAAGGACGGCCTGCAGATCGCGGTCGCGAGCGGCAAGCTGACCAAGGTCGAGGTGGCCGACAAGAACGGCGCCGCGGTGGCCGGCGAGATCGCCGCCGACGGCCTGAGCTGGAAGCCCACCGGCCAGCTGGCCGTGGGCACCACCTACACGGTGAACGCGCAGGCGGTGGACTCGGCCGGCCTGGTGGCCGCCTCCACCACCAGCTTCACCACGCTGACCCCGGCGAAGACCGCGGGCACCAGCGACAACATCGCCGACAACGGCACCTACGGCGTCGGCATGATCGTCTCGGTGAAGTTCGCCAAGTCGATCAAGAACAAGGACGCGGTGCTGGGCGCCATCACCGTGGTCGGCTCGGACGGCACCGAGGCCAAGGGCCACTGGTTCGGCACCCAGCGGCTGGACTTCCGGCCGGAGAAGTACTGGAAGCCCGGCACCAAGGTGACGGTCAAGTACCGCCTGAAGAACGTCGAGGTCGCGCCCGGCATCTACGGCGACATCGACAAGGACGAGCCGTTCACCATCGGCCGCTACCAGGTCTCCACGGTCGACGCGGCCACCCACATGATGTCGGTGGCGCACGGCGACGGCAGCACCCAGAACGTCCCGATCACGGCCGGCAAGGACCAGTACTCGTCCTGGAACGGCAGCATGGTGATCATGAGCAAGGACAAGGTCACCCGGATGAACTCGGCGACCCTGTCCAACATGAAGGGCGACGAGTACGACATCCCGGACGTCCCGCACGCGATGCGGCTGACCGACTCCGGCACCTTCGTGCACGGCAACTACTGGGGCAACGCCTTCGGCAAGGCCAACACCAGCCACGGCTGCGTCGGCCTGCAGGACACCAAGGACGGCAGCGACAGCTCGCCCTCCGGCAAGTTCTTCAACTCGTCGATGGTCGGCGACGTGGTGACGATCAAGAACTCCACCAGCAAGACGGTCTCCCCGGACAACGGGCTGAGCGGCTGGACCCTGCCGTGGAGCCAGTGGTAGCCCACGGCGCTCCGCGGCCGTGACCGCGGCGACGGCGACCGCACCGGCGGCCCGGCAGCCCGATCGGCTGCCGGGCCGTGGTCCGTTCGTGACCGGACCGGGACACTTCCCCCGCAACGTTTCGGGGAGTTGGCCCGTCATATCAACCGAAAGACCTGTCAGCCGACAGGCGGGGTGTGTGGGGAGAGCGGAATCGTGAAGGCTATGCGCGGGGGATTCGCCGTGGGAGCGCTCGCGGGCGCCCTGGTGCTGATGGCCACGGCCGGCTGCAGCGGGCCGGCGAAGGCGGAGGGCGGGGGCGGGGGCGGCGGCTCCAGCAGCAGCGCGACGCCGAGCCCGGCGAAGCCGACGGTGTCGGCCGCCACCATCGCCATCGAACCCGCCAACGGCACGGTGGACGTCAAGCCGTCCGGAGCGGTCAAGGTGACCGCGGCCGGCGGCAAGCTCACCTCGGTCAAGGTGACCGGCCCCGACGGTACCCAGGTGCCCGGCGCGCTCACCGCCGACGGCACCGGCTGGGCCCCCGGCGGCCCGCTGCTGGTCGGCACCGCCTACACCGTCGACGCGCTCGCCGAGGACGGCCAGGGCGTGGTCGTCAACGCGCGTTCCTCCTTCACCACCCTCACCCCCGAGAAGGACGCCGGGGTCAGCGACAACATCGCCGACAACGAGACCTACGGCGTCGGCATGATCGTCTCGGTCAACTTCGACCGCGCGGTGAAGAACAAGGACGCGGTGCTGGCCGGCATCGCCTTCGAGACCTCGGACGGCACCAAGGTCAAGGGCCACTGGTTCAGCGACAAGCGGCTGGACTTCCGGCCGGAGAACTACTGGAACGCCAACACCAAGGTCACCATCCACTACAAGCTCAAGAGCGTGGAGACCGCGCCCGGCGTGTACGGCGGCGTCGACAAGGACGAGCCGTTCAGCATCGGCCGCTCCCAGGTCTCCACCACGGACGCCGCCTCGCACCGGATGACGGTGGTCCGGGACGGCCAGCAGGTCGACGACATCCCGATCACCACGGGCAAGCCAGGCTTCGACACCTGGAGCGGCGTCATGGTGGTCGAGGCCAAGGAGGGCACCACCCGGATGACCTCCAACGGCATCACCCGGGACGGTTCCGGCGACGAGTACGACCTGGTGGTCCCGCACGCCATGCGGCTGACCGACTCCGGCACCTACGTGCACGGCAACTCCTGGAGCGCGGGCGTGATCGGCCACTCCAACGGCAGCCACGGCTGCATCGGCGTCACCGACACCAAGACCGGCAGCCCGAGCACCGACGCCGGCAAGCTCTACGACTCCACCCTGGTCGGCGACGTCTTCAAGGTGGTCAACTCCAAGAGCGAGGCGGTCGACCCGGCGAACGGCCTCAGCGGCTGGAACCTGGCCTGGTCCCAGTGGTGACGGTAGGTCACCAGTTCGGTTGCTGACAGCATATGCCAAATGAATAGTGATCGTTTGCTCATTGTCCGTACGCGGCCGCTCGCGTTCCGCAATGATGGGGCGCATGGCGGGATGGGGCGAAGCGGAGCGGGCATCACTTCCACCGGCCGGCGGCCGCGGTGACGATCCGTCAGGGATCGGGGCCCGCGTCGTGCTGGCCGACCTGGAACGGCTGACGCCGGAGGAGATGGAGCACATCTTCTTCGGCGTACTCAGCGATCCCGACGCCGGCGAGGAGGTGCGGCTGCCCTCCCGCCCGGAGTCGGCCGGGGTGGCCCGGCGGCTGGTGCGCTCGGTCTTAGAGACCTGGAAACTCCATCAGCTCCTGGAAGCCGTCGAGTTGCTCACCGGTGAACTCGTCGCCAACGCCGTCCGGCACGCCGGCGGTCGGATGATCGGCCTCAAGGTGGTCCGGCGGCCCGGCTGGCTGCGGGTCGAGGTCCGTGACTCCTCGCGCGCGATGCCCTGCCTGATCGTCGCCCCCGAGTCCGTCTGCACCAACGGGCACGGCCTCAAGCTGGTCGACTCGATCGCCGAGCGCTGGGGCGCGGACCTGCTGCCGCGCGGCAAGGGCGTCTGGTTCGAGATCAAGATCCGCGAACGCGCCGCCGCCTAGCAAGTGAAGGTGAACTGAGCCACACGCCTTGTTTTCAGTTTTGTCCGCCATTCAAAACATGCGATAGTCATGCATGTCGGGCGACAAACCCGACCACTTCCACCCCGCGGCACGCACCCCCTCTGGCCGCCGGGTGACGCGCAGGGGCCCCGGACCGCGACACCGCGGACAGGGGCCCCGCACCGTTTTCGGGGGATTTCGGGGAAGCGCCCCGTCAGCACTCGATGACGTTGACGGCGAGGCCGCCGCGGCTGGTCTCCTTGTACTTGATCTTCATGTCGGCGCCGGTCTCCTTCATGGTCTTGATGGCCTTGTCGAGGGAGACGTGGTGGCGGCCGTCGCCGCGGAGGGCCATCCGGGCGGCGGTGACGGCCTTGACCGAGGCCATGCCGTTGCGTTCGATGCAGGGGATCTGGACCAGGCCGCCGACCGGGTCGCAGGTGAGGCCGAGGTTGTGCTCGATGCCGATCTCGGCGGCGTTCTCGACCTGTTCGGGGGTGCCGCCGAGGACCTCGGCGAGGCCGCCGGCGGCCATCGAGCAGGCGGAGCCGACCTCGCCCTGGCAGCCGACCTCGGCGCCGGAGATGGAGGCGTTCTCCTTGAAGAGCATGCCGATCGCGCCCGCGGCGAGCAGGAAGCGGACGATGCCGTCCTCGTCCGCGCCGGGGATGAAGTTCAGGTAGTAGTGCAGGACGGCGGGGATGATGCCCGCGGCGCCGTTGGTGGGGGCGGTGACGACCCGGCGGCCGGAGGCGTTCTCCTCGTTGACGGCCATCGCGTAGAGGGTGACCCACTCCATCGCGTTGGCCGGGCCGATGCCCTCGGCGCGCAGCGCGCGGGCCGCGCTGGCGGCCCGGCGGCGGACCTTGAGCCCGCCGGGGAGGATGCCCTCGCGGGCCATGCCGGCCGCGACGCACTCCTTCATGACGGCCCAGATCTCCAGCAGCCCGGTCCGGATCTCGGCCTCGGTGCGCCAGGCCTTCTCGTTCTCCAGCATCAGGCCGGAGATGGACAGGCCGGTCTCCCGGGTGAGGCGGAGCAGCTCCTCGCCGGTCCGGAAGGGGTGGCGCAGCGCGGTGTCGTCGGGCTTGACCCGGGCCTCGCCGATGGCGTCCTCGTCGACGACGAAGCCGCCGCCGACGGAGTAGTAGGTCTTGGTGAGCAGTTCGCCGCCGTCGGCGGAGTACGCCCACAGGGTCATGCCGTTGGCGTGGTACGGGAGGGCCTTGCGGCGGTGCAGCACCAGGTCGGTGTCGGGGTCGAACGCGATCTCGTGCCGGCCGAGCAGTGGGAGCCGCTTCTCGGCGCGGATGCGGTCCACGTCGCCGTCGGCGAGTTCCACGTCGACGGTGCGCGGCGAGTGGCCGGCGAGGCCGAGCAGGACGGCCTTCGGGGTGCCGTGGCCGTGCCCGGTGGCGCCGAGCGAGCCGTACAGTTCGGCGCGGACCGAGGAGACCCGGTCGAGCAGGCCTTCGGAGTCGAGGCGGCGGGCGAACATCCGGGCGGCCCGCATCGGGCCGACGGTGTGCGAGGAAGACGGCCCGATGCCGATGGAGAAGAGGTCGAAGACGCTGAGGGCCACGGGGTGACGTCCTTGTCGGGTCTCGTGGAGTGGTCCGTCCGGTGGGACGGGAGCGGGGCATGGAACGGGGCACCGCACTCACTGTCCAGTGTGCGCGGTGCCCCGGGACCACCCGAAGGGGGTGGGGTTACAGCTCGGGGTACAGCGGGTGCTTCGCGGCCAGGGCGGAGACCCGGGCCTTCAGCGCCTCGGCCTTGGCCTCGTCGAAGCCCGGCTTGAGGGTCTCGGCGATGACGTCGGCGACCTCGCGGAAGTCCTCGGCGCCGAAGCCGCGGGTGGCCAGCGCCGGGGTGCCGATCCGCAGGCCGGAGGTGACCATCGGCGGGCGCGGGTCGTTCGGGACGGCGTTCCGGTTGACCGTGATGCCGACCTCGTGCAGGCGGTCCTCGGCGTCCTGGCCGTTCAGCTCGCTGTTGCGCAGGTCGACCAGGACCAGGTGCACGTCGGTGCCGCCGGACAGGACGGAGACGCCGGAGGAGGTGACGTCGTCCTGGAGCAGGCGCTCGGCGAGCAGCTTGGCGCCCTCCAGGGTGCGCTGCTGGCGCTCCTTGAACTCCTCGGAGGCCGCGACCTTGAACGCGACGGCCTTGGCGGCGATCACGTGCTCCAGCGGGCCGCCCTGCTGGCCGGGGAAGACCGCGGAGTTGATCTTCTTGGCCCACTCGGCCTTGGAGAGGATGACGCCGCCGCGGGGGCCGCCCAGGGTCTTGTGCGTGGTGGTGGTGACCACGTCCGCGTACGGCACCGGGGAGGGGTGCAGGCCGGCCGCGACCAGGCCGGCGAAGTGCGCCATGTCGACCATCAGCAGGGCGTCGACCTCGTCCGCGATCCGGCGGAACTCGGCGAAGTCCAGCTGGCGCGGGTAGGCGGACCAGCCGGCGATGATCAGCTTGGGCCGGTGCTCCTTGGCGAGGCGCTCGACCTCGGCCATGTCGACCTGGCCGGTCTTCTCGTCCACGTGGTAGGCGGCCACGTTGTAGAGCTTGCCGGAGAAGTTGATCTTCATGCCGTGGGTCAGGTGACCGCCGTGGGCCAGGTTCAGGCCCAGGATGGTGTCGCCCGGCTGGATCAGCGCGAACATCGCGGCGGCGTTGGCCTGCGCGCCGGAGTGCGGCTGGACGTTGGCGTGCTCGGCGCCGAACAGCTCCTTGATCCGGTCGATGGCGATCTGCTCGACCACGTCGACGTGCTCGCAGCCGCCGTAGTAGCGGCGGCCGGGGTAGCCCTCGGCGTACTTGTTGGTGAGCACCGAGCCCTGGGCCTCCATGACCGCCACCGGGGCGAAGTTCTCGGAGGCGATCATTTCCAGGGTGGTCTGCTGGCGGTGCAGCTCGGCGTCGACCGCGGCGGCGATCTCCGGGTCGAGCGCGTGGAGGGACTGGTTGAGAACCGTCATGAGGGGGGTCTCCCGGTCAGGCGCCGGTGAAGGCGGTGTAGCCGTCGGCGTCGAGCAGCTCGTCGGTCGCCTCGACCCGGACCTTGAACAGCCAACCGCCCTCGAAGGGCTCCGAGTTGACCAGGGCCGGCTCGTCGATGACGGCCTGGTTGACCTCGGTGACCTCGCCGGTGGCGGGGGAGTAGAGGTCGCTGACCGACTTGGTGGATTCGAGCTCGCCACAGGTCTCACCCGCGGTGACGGTGTCACCCACTGCGGGGAGCTGGACGTACACGATGTCGCCGAGGGCGTCGGCCGCGTGCGCGGTGATGCCGACCGTGGACACCCCGCCCTCGGCGGCGGTCAGCCACTCGTGCTCCTTGGTGTACTGCAGGTGCGTGGGGTTGCTCATGACGTCATTCTCCAGGATCGCGGGAGGGGAGGGCGCGGCCGTCCGCTGGGCGGACGAACCGGAAAAGGACTGCTCGGGGGGTGACGGAGGGTCAGCGGGCGCGCTTGTAGAACGGCAGCGCGACGACCTGGACCGGCTCGGCCTTGCCGCGGACGTCGACCGCGACGGTGCTGCCCGGCTCGGCGTGCGCGGCGTCCACGTACGCGATGGCGATCGGCTTGCCCAGCGTCGGGGACGGCGAGCCGGAGGTGATCCGGCCGATCACGGCGCCCTCGGCGTCCACCACGGAGTACTCGGCGCGCGGGACGCGCTTGCCCTCGGAGACCAGGCCGACCAGCTTGCGCGGCGGGTTGGTCTCGGCCGCCGCGGCGGCCTCCTCCAGCGCCTTGCGGCCGACGAACTCGCCGTTGTTGGTGGTCTTGTCGAAGCGCACCACCCGGCCGAGGCCGGCGTCGAACGGGGTCAGTTCGGTGGACAGCTCGTGCCCGTACAGCGGCATGCCGGCCTCCAGGCGCAGCGTGTCGCGGCAGGACAGGCCGCACGGGACCAGGCCCTCGGCGGTGCCCGCCCCGGTCAGCGCCGTCCACAGGTGCTCGGCGTCGGCGGGGGCGCAGAACACCTCGAAGCCGTCCTCGCCGGTGTAGCCGGTGCGGGCCAGCCAGACCTGACGGTCCGCCACCGTGGCGGGCAGCAGGGCGTAGTACTTCAGGCCGGGCAGGTCGGCGTCGGTCAGCTTGGCCAGGATGCCGTTGGCCTCCGGGCCCTGGACGGCGAGCAGCGCGTAGGCGTCCCGGTCGTCGCGGACGGTGGCGTCGAAGCCGGCCGCGCGCTCGGTCAGCGCGTCCAGCACCACCTGGGCGTTGGAGGCGTTGGCCACCACCAGGTACTCGTCCTCGGCGGTGCGGTAGACGATCAGGTCGTCCAGGATGCCGCCGTCCTCGCGGCAGATCATGGTGTAGCGGGCGCGCAGCACGCCGAGCGCCGAGATGAAGCCGACCAGGGCGTGGTCGAGCAGCTCGCCGGCCTGCGGGCCGGACACCGTGATCTCGCCCATGTGCGAGAGGTCGAACAGGCCCGCCCGGGTGCGGACGGCGAGGTGCTCCTCGCGCTCGCTGCCGTAGCGCAGCGGCATGTCCCAGCCGGCGAAGTCGGTCATGGTGGCGCCGAGCGAGCGGTGCAGCGCGTCGAGCGCGGTCAGGCGGAGGGACACGACGGGACTCCCGGGATCTGGAAACGGGCAGGCTGGGGCGGGTCTCCCCATCTGTCGTCGAACCTGAGAGCTTCACCGCCTCCTGAACAAGGTAGGGCGGCTTGCACCGTGGGTGGGCGCACGGCGCGGCCGTGTCCACTTTCCAGATCTGCCTCGCCCACGCGGTAGGGGTGCCTGAGAGATTCCGGGGAGGACTTGCTCCTTCGGCGCCGGGCGCGGCCTGCGGACAGGCCGTTCCGGCTCTCCCGCGCGGGTTCGAGCGGCCGGTATGAAGTTTGGGCGGGCCCATCATGGCATGCCGCGGGCCGCTCGCGGGAGAGGGGTCCGGCCGGGCCCCGGGCGTACACCTGCGACCGGCCCCCCGCCCGGCCGCCGGGCGCCCCCGGGGCCGCGGGCGCCGCGGCGCACCCCGCCGCGCCGCTAACCTGGGCGCAACCGCGGATGTGGAGGGGCGAGATGGGGTTCCCGCTGGGTCAGGTTCCGGAGGGCGGGGCCTGGCCGGCCAACGAGCTGGAACGGGTGCTGACGGCGGCGCTCGGCGACCCCGGGGCGACGCCCCGGGTGATCGAGGTGCTGGCCCGCAGCCAGGTGTGGGTGCCGCTGCCCTCGGGCGCCGACCCGCAGTCCGGCGCGCTGGACCTGCCGACCCTGGAGCTGGCCGGCGCCCCCTACGTGCCGGTGTACTCCTCGCAGGAGCAGTTCCTCCGGCACTGCCCGGGCCTGCCGTTCGCGATCGCCCCGATGTGGGAGTTCGCCCGCGGCCTGCCGCTGGGCATCGGCGTCGCGGTCAACCCGGAGGCGCCGGTGGGCATCCCGGTGCCGCCGGAGGGCGTGGGCGAGCTGCGGCGCGGACCGCGCGGCCCGGAGTGGGAGGCGCAGGGCGTCACCGAGGGGGCCCGGGTGGCGCTCAAGGAGCCCGAGCCGCACCAGGAGCCGTTCGCCTTCCTGGCCGCCGCCACCGGTGAACTCGCCGCACTGCCGGGCGTGCTGACGGCCCGTCGGGCGCTGGCCAAGGTCGAGGGCGAGGCCACCCTGCTGTACGTGGGCGTGCAGCTCGACCCGGCGGCCCCGGCGGACCCGGGCGAGGTCAACCTGGCGCTCGGCCGGGCGCTCGGAACCGCGGCGCCCTCGTGGGGCGTCCACCTGGTGCTGCTCGACCTGGTCGCCGACCCGGTGGTGGACTGGCTGCTCGGCCGGGTACAGCCCTTCTACGTACGGCCCTGAGCGCCGCCCCGGACCGGACCCGCGGAGAGGGCCGCACGGGGGACGCGGCATGACGGCTGTCGGGCGCGCCCCATAGGGTTGCCCCGGCCCACCGAGCGCGGTGGGGCGGGCGGGGCGAGGAAGACGAGAGACGAGGCGGCGACGTGGCGGGAGCAGCCGGCGACCCGGGCGCGATCGAGCGCGCCCTCGCAGCGGTCGCACCGGAGCGCTGGGAGGCGTACGAGGGGCTGTTGCGCGCCCTCGCGGGCGGACAGGTCTGGATGCTGCTCTGGCACGGCAGCCCCGGCAGCCCGGACGCCCAGTACGGGAACATGGACGTCGGCGGCCACGGCTACGCCCCCGGCGTGACCTCGCCGGGCCAGCTGGCCGCCTGCGGCTGGTCGCGCGGCCACGAGGTGGTCTCCGGGCCGGAGATCGCGGCCTCGCTGTACCGCTCGCGCTGGGGCCTGTGGCTGGACCCGCACCGCCCCGGCGGCGGCGTCGGCGTGCCCTGGGCCGACCTGCGGCGGATCGCGGTCGGCCTGGACCTGCTGCCGGCCGGGCCGCTGCGGATCTCCGAACCGGCCGGGCAGGCACCGCAGTTCTTCACCGTGCTGGAGCAGCAGGCCCCCGAGGTGCGGCCGCTGCGCTCGCTCCGGCGGGCCTGGGTGCAGCCGGTGCTCGGCGAGCCCTACCTGGCGGTCGGGCTCGACCTGTACGACACCTCGCCGCCCTCGGTCGAGGCGGCCCGGGCGCTGGTGCAGCGCGCCGCCGCGCAGGCCCCCGAGGGGCCGGCCGTCTCCACCGTGATGCTGGCCGACGAGTTCGACCCGGTGGCGATGTGGATGTGGGCCAACGCCCGCCCGTTCTTCGACCGGCACGGCGCGCCGCAGGGCGCCCCGCACGGGGTGCCGCCGGGCGCTCCGCAGCCCTACCCGACCGGCTTCGGTTACGGAGCGCAACCGCCCGCCGGGCCGGCCCAGGGCTGGCCGCAGGCCCCCTGGCCGGGCTACGGGGGCCGTTGACCCTACCCCCCGACGGACCGTCCGAAAACCCCCGGTCCGGCTGCCTCCGCAGTCGGCGGGGGTTTTTCGTCACCCCGGTGTCTACGCGCGGAGCACCCGGAACACCTGGCGTTATCCCGCCAGTGGCGGGGTGTCGTCACCGGCCCTCTTGACGCACATGTAACAGCTGTGTGAAGAGCGATATGCGCGGTGAGTGATCTTGCATGCCGACAGATCACAGTTAGGCATCCTTCCCGAGCACGGTCTTCCGCCGGGCACTCCCCATGACAGAGAGTGCTGCGCAACCCGCCTGATGGTTATCCCGCACGAACTTCTGCACCGCCGACAGGTGTTGCGGTACCGCCGCCCGAGGCCGCCAACGCGTCGGCGAGGGGAACGAACTGACTCATGACCACACCCACCGAGACCGCCGGCCCCGCCGCCGGTGAGGCCGCCACCGCGGCCAAGCAGATCGAGGGCCGCTCCCTCGGCCGGATCGCCTGGACGCGCTTCAAGCGCGACAAGGCCGCCGTCGCCGGCGGCGTGGTGGTGATCCTGCTGGTGCTGCTCGCGGTGCTGGCCAAGCCGATCGAGGCCGTCTTCGGGCTCGACCCCAACGAGTTCCACCAGGACCTGCTGGACGCCAACCTCGGCGGCATCCCGCCCGGCGACTTCGGCGGCATGAGCTGGGACCACCCGCTCGGCATCGACGTCCAGTACGGCCGCGACATCATGACCCGGATCATCGAGGGCTCCTGGGTGTCGCTGCTGGTCGCGTTCGGCGCCACCGTGCTGTCCAACGTGATCGGCACCGTGCTCGGCGTCGTGGCCGGCTACTACGGCGGCCGGGTGGACGCGGTGATCAGCCGGCTGATGGACATGTTCCTGGCCTTCCCGCTGCTGCTGTTCGCGATCGCCATCTCGGCCTCGCTCAAGGACGGCGCCTTCGGCCTGCACGGCACCTCGCTGCACATCGCGGTGCTGGTCTTCGTGATCGGCTTCTTCAACTGGCCCTACATGGGCCGGATCGTGCGCGGCCAGACCCTCTCGCTGCGCGAGCGCGAGTTCGTCTCCGCCGCCCGCAGCCTGGGCGCCCGGACACCGTTCATCCTGTTCAAGGAGCTGCTGCCGAACCTGGTCGGCCCGATCCTGGTCTACTCGACCCTGCTGATCCCGACCAACATCCTCTTCGAGGCCGGCCTGAGCTTCCTCGGCGTCGGCGTCGAGCCTCCGCAGGCCTCCTGGGGCGGCATGCTGGCGACCGCGATCGACTACTACCAGGTGGACCCGCAGTACATGCTCGTCCCCGGCCTGGCGATCTTCGTCACGGTCTTCGCCTTCAACCTGCTGGGCGACGGGCTGCGAGACGCCCTCGACCCCAAGAACAACTGACCTCGGGTCAGGATTCCACCGCCACACCCGCGTTCCTACCGTCCAAGGGGTTGATCTCTCCCATGCGCAGGTCCCGTATCACCGCGCTGACCGCGCTCGCCGCGGCCACCGCGCTGACGCTCACCGGCTGCTCCAGCAGCAAGGGCGGCAGCGGCGACTCCGGCGGCGACAAGGCCGGCGGTGCCAACGCCGCGACCAAGGCCGTCGTCAACGTCTCGGACAAGAAGGGCGGCACGGTTGTCTACGAGCACTCCGACGTGCCGGACTCCTTCGACCCGGGCAACACGTACTACGCGTACATGTACAACTTCTCGCGCCTGTACGGCCGTCCGCTGACCACCTTCAACCCGGCCGCCGGCGAGGAGGGCAACAAGCTCGTCCCCGACCTGGCCGAGTCGCTGGGCAAGGTCAGCACCGACGGTCTGACCTGGACCTACAAGCTGCGCGCGGGCCTGAAGTACGACGACGGCTCCGCGATCACCTCGAAGGACGTCAAGTACGCGGTCGAGCGCTCCAACTTCGCGCCGGACGTGCTGTCCAACGGCCCGACCTACTTCCACGACCTGCTGGTCGACAACCCGGAGCCGTACCAGGGCCCGTACAAGGACAAGACCGGCGACCTGAAGTCGATCGAGACCCCGGACGACACCACGATCGTCTTCCACCTGAAGCAGCCGTTCGCGGACTTCGACTACCTGGTCTCCGCCCCGCAGACCGTCCCGGTCCCGCAGGCCAAGGACACCGGCGCGGACTACGTGAAGAACATCGTGTCCTCCGGCTCCTACAAGTTCCAGAGCTACGCGGACGGCAAGGAGGCGGTGCTCGTCCCGAACCCGAACTGGGACGCCAAGACCGACCCGATCCGCAAGCAGCTCGCCGACAAGATCCAGGTCAAGCTGAAGATCGCGCAGGCGACCATCGACCAGGACCTGCTGGCCGGCAACGCCCAGGTCGACCTGGCCGGCAAGGGCGTCGACCCGCAGACCCAGGCCAAGATCCTGCAGGACCCGAAGCTCAAGTCCTCGACCGACAACGCCTACGGCGGCCGCCTGGTCTACACCGCGATCAACACCCAGGTCGCGCCGTTCGACAACATCGACTGCCGCAAGGCCGTCCAGTACGCGATCGACAAGGTCTCGGTGCAGACCGCGATCGGCGGCCCGATCCGCGGCGACATCGCCTCCACCGTGCTGCCCCCGGACATCCCGGGCCACCAGGACTTCAACCTGTACCAGACCGCCGGCAACAAGGCGGACGAGGCCAAGGCCAAGGACGCGCTGAAGGCCTGCGGCAAGCCCGAGGGCTTCAAGACCACCATCATGGCCCGCCAGGACCGCGCCACCGAGGTCGCCTCGGCCACCGCCGTCCAGGCCGCCCTGCAGAAGGTCGGCATCCAGGTCGACATCCAGCAGTTCCCGCAGGGCAAGTACTTCTCGGACTTCGCGGGTGTTCCGGCGTACAACAAGGAGCACAACATCGGCCTGATCATGATGCAGTGGGGCGCCGACTGGCCGACCGGCTACGGCTTCCTGCAGCAGGTGGTCGACGGTAACGCGATCAAGAAGTCCGGCAACACCAACCTGTCCGAGCTGAACGACCCGTCGATCAACAAGCTGCTCTCCGACGCGATCGCCAACCCGGACCGCGCGGCCCGCGAGAAGATCTACGGCGAGATCGACAAGAAGACCATGGAGGCCGCGGTCATCGTCCCGCTGACCTACTACAAGGTCTTCCTGTACCGCCCGGCGTCCGCGACCAACGTGGGCTCCACCCCCGCCTTCTCGGGTGAGTACGACTACCTGAACATCGGCGTCTCCAAGTAAGGCCCTGGCTCCAGACCCTGGCTCCACGTTCCTGAAGGCAGGTGAAGGCAGCGGCGCCCGCCTCCGTCCCGGACCCCCGGGACGGAGGCGGGCCGCCGCGGCCGTCCAACTATGCTCGCTTACATCATCCGAAGGGTCGCTGCGGCCGTCCTGCTGCTGCTGGTGGTCAGCGCGATCACCTTCGCGATCTTCTTCGTGCTGCCCGCCCTGGCCGGCGAGACCACCGACCAGCTGGCCGCCCAGTACGTCGGCAAGAACCCGAGCCCCGAGGCGATCGCCGCGGTCAAGCAGAACCTCGGGTTCGACCAGCCGCTCTACGTCCAGTACTGGCGGTTCCTGAAGGGCCTGGTCAGCGGTGCCGAGTACCAGTTCGGCCCGGACCCGGTCAGCTGCCACGTCCCCTGCTTCGGGTACTCGTTCAAGAACCACGTCGAGGTCTGGCCCGAGATCTCCTCGCGGATCCCGGTCACCTTCTCGCTCGCCGTCGGCGCGGCCGTGATCTGGCTGATCGCCGGCGTCTCCACCGGTGTCGTCTCCGCGCTCAAGCCGCGCTCGTTCTTCGACCGCGCCTCGATGAGCGTCGCGCTGGCCGGCGTGTCCGCCCCGATCTTCTTCACCGGCCTGCTGGTGCAGTGGCTCTTCCACTACAAGTGGGTGGTCTTCGAGAACATCGAGTACGTCGACTTCACCGACGACCCGTTCGCCTGGGCCGGGCACCTGATGCTCGCCTGGATCTCGCTGGCCTTCCTCTACTCCGCGCTCTACGCCCGGCTCACCCGGGCCGGCATGCTGGAGACGATGAGCGAGGACTACATCCGCACCGCCCGGGCGAAGGGCCTGGAGGAGCGGAAGGTGGTCGTCCGGCACGGCCTGCGCGCCGCGCTGACCCCGATCATCACCATCTTCGGCATGGACCTCGGCCTGCTGCTCGGCGGCGCCCTGATCACCGAGCAGGTCTTCTCGCTCAAGGGCATCGGCGCCTACGCCGTCCAGGCCATCGGCGAGAACGACCTCCCCAAGGTCCTCGGCGTCACCCTGGTCGCGGCCTTCTTCATCGTCCTCTGCAACCTCCTGGTTGACCTCCTGTACGCCGCTGTCGACCCCCGCGTGAGGCTGTCATGACCGACCTCGATAAGCCCTCCTCCCGGGCCTTCCTCTCCGTCCGCGACCTGAAGATCCACTTCGACACCGACGACGGCCTGGTCAAGTCGGTGGACGGGGTGAGCTTCGACCTGGAGCGCGGCAAGACCCTCGGCATCGTCGGCGAGTCCGGCTCCGGCAAGTCCGTCACCTCGCTCGGCATCATGGGCCTGCACCGCTCCAAGCGGGCCCGGATCAGCGGCGAGATCTGGCTGAACGACGAGGAGCTGATCGCGGCCGGCCCCGAGCGGGTGCGCCAACTGCGCGGCCGCGAGCTGGCGATGATCTTCCAGGACCCGCTGACCGCGATGCACCCGTACTACACGGTCGGGCAGCAGATCACCGAGGCGTACCGGGTGCACCACCCGGCGGCCAAGAAGAAGGACGCCCGCAAGCGCGCCGTCGAGATGCTCGACCGGGTCGGCATCCCGCAGCCCGACAAGCGGGTCGACAGCTACCCGCACGAGTTCTCCGGCGGCATGCGGCAGCGCGCGATGATCGCGATGGCGCTGGTCAACGACCCCTCGCTGCTGATCGCCGACGAGCCGACCACCGCGCTCGACGTCACCGTCCAGGCGCAGATCCTCGACCTGATCCGCGACCTGCAGCAGGAGTTCGGCTCCGCGGTCGTCATCATCACCCACGACCTCGGCGTGGTCGCCGAACTCGCCGACGACATCCTGGTGATGTACGGCGGCAAGCCGGTCGAGCGCGGCCCCGCCGCCGCCCTCTTCGAGGCCCCCGAACACCCCTACACCTGGGGCCTGCTCGGCTCGATGCCCCGGCTCGACCGCGAGCTGCAGGACCGGCTCACCCCGGTCAGGGGCACCCCGCCCAGCCTGATCAACGTGCCGTCCGGCTGCGCCTTCCACCCGCGCTGCCCGTACGCCGAGCTCACCGGCGGTCGCTCCGGCACCGAGGTGCCGGTCCTCGCCGAGGCCGCGCCCCGGCACCACGCCGCCTGCCACCTGCCGATCGCCGAACGCCACCGGATCTTCGCCGAAGAGATCGCGCCCCGGCTGTGAGCACGTACCACCCACTTGGAGAGCAGCGATGACGGACCGTCAGACCGCGACCGTGCCGGCCCAGGCCGGACCGTCCGACCGGGAGCCCCTGCTGCGGGTCACCGGGCTCACCCGGCACTTCCCCGTCACCAAGGGCCTGTTCAAGCGCCAGGTCGGCGCGGTCCGGGCGGTCGACGGCATCGACTTCGAGGTGCGGGCCGGCGAGACCCTGGGCGTGGTCGGCGAGTCCGGCTGCGGCAAGTCCACCATGGGCCGGCTGGTCACCCGCCTCGACGAACCCACCGGCGGGACGGTCGAGTTCGAGGGCACCGACATCACCCACCTCGGCACCGGGGCGATGCGCCCGCTCCGCCGGGACATCCAGATGATCTTCCAGGACCCGTACTCCTCGCTGAACCCCCGGCACACCGTCGGCACCATCGTCGGCGCGCCGTTCCGGCTGCAGAAGGTCGCCACCGAGGGCGGCGTGAAGAAGGCCGTCCAGGAACTGCTGGAGCTCTGCGGCCTCAGCCCCGAGCACTACAACCGCTACCCGCACGAGTTCTCCGGCGGCCAGCGCCAGCGGATCGGCATCGCCCGGGCGCTCGCCCTGCGCCCCAAGATGATCGTCGCCGACGAGCCGGTCTCGGCCCTCGACGTCTCGATCCAGGCGCAGGTGGTCAACCTGCTGGACGACCTGCAGAACGAGCTCGGCCTGACCTACCTGATCATCGCGCACGACCTCTCGGTGGTCCGGCACGTCTCCGACCGGGTCGCGGTGATGTACCTCGGCAAGATCGTCGAGATCGCCGACCGGGACGCGCTCTACGCCCGCCCGATGCACCCCTACACCAACGCGCTGATGTCCGCCGTCCCGGTCCCCGACCCGCGGCGCAAGGAGCAGCGCGAGCGGATCCGCCTCACCGGCGACGTGCCCTCCCCGCTCGACCCGCCGTCCGGCTGCCGGTTCCGCACCCGCTGCTGGAAGGCCCAGGAGAAGTGCGCCGTGGAGGAGCCGCCGCTGGCCGTCGCGGCCGACGGGCACCGGGTGGCCTGCCACTTCCCGGAGAACGCCGCGGAGTAGCCCGGGGCCGCCGACCGGACTGTCCGCACCGCGTGGCACAGTGGCGGCCATGCTCGATATCACGGTGCGGGACCAGTCCGACGTCGTCCGGGTGCGCGTGTCGGAGGACGAACTCCTCGACCTGGTGCGGGACATGGCCCACTGGCCGGACGCCTTCCTGGTGCTCCAGCGGGTCCCCGACCTGCCGGACACCTACGCCCAGGCCTGCCCCGGGAACGGCGGCTGGACGGTCGAGCACCGGGACGGCGCGCAGTCCCGGCACTACGGGACGCAGGTCGAGGGGCCGGAGCGGGTCGGCGCGCTGCTGCTCGGCTGGGCCCGCGGCGACGCCGACTGGGACGCCGGCGCGGAGTGGGAGCGGATCGACTTCGGGCCGGACCCGGAGCCCGCGCCGCTCGCGCTGCCCGCGGACGACGAGCGGCTGCTGGTCGAGGAGGTCCGGCAGCTGCTGGCGGGCGGGTACGCCACCCTGGCGGAGGCCGCCGAACTGGCCGAGGAGTTCCTGGTCGACGGCGACCGCCGGCCGGTGACGAAGGAGCAGGCCGAGCAGCTCGCCGACCGGCTGTGGCTGGAGCGGGTCGCCGAGCAGCGCGGCTGGGTCGGCGAGACCGACCCGGAGCGGCTGGCCCGGGCCTTCGCGGCGCTGGAGGAGGCCGGTCTCACCGCCCGGGAGAACTTCACCTGCTGCCACGGCTGCGGCCAGGCCGAGATCGGGGCCGAGAACGAGCAGGCCCGCGGCTTCGTCTACTTCCACCGCCAGGGCACCGGCCACGCCGTCCGCGGCCACGGCCTGTCGCTGTACTACGGCGGCTTCGACGGTTCGGAGGCCACCACCACCGCCGTCGGCCACGAGGTCGTCGCGGCGCTGCGGGCCCAGGGCCTGACGGTCCGTTGGGACGGCGACCCGTCCGGGGCGATCGAGCTGGTCGACCTGGACTGGCGGCGCCGGCTGGTGGGCTAGGCCGTGTCCTGCCGATCAGTTGAGTCGTTGATGCGGCTATGGGGAGTAGGGGTGATCTGACTGATGGTCAGTGGGAGCGGCTTCGTCCGCTGCTGCCGGTGAGCAACGGGCGTTGCGGCAGGTGGCGGGACCATCGGCAGGTTATCGACGGGATCCTGTACCGGACCCGGACGGGTGTGCCGTGGCGGGACCTTCCGGAGCGCTACGGCTCGTGGAAGACGGTTCACGAGCGGCATCGCCGCTGGTCGGCGGACGGAACGTGGGAGCGCCTGCTCCAGCGGGTCCAGGCGGAGGCGGATGCCGCCGGCGGGATCGACTGGGACATCTCCGTCGACTCCACCTCCATCCGCGCGCACCACCGTGCGGCCGGCGCCCGCCGTACGGCGCCGGTCCTCAAAGGGGGTGCCGCGCACGCGGTCAGGAACGCTCGGTTGTGGACGGAACTGTTCAACTGCC